>NZ_JBHYXD010000014.1:30279-54859 GCF_042751995.1 Streptomyces sp. NPDC059371
GCGGCACGTGCGCCCGCTCGCCGCCGGCGGGGGGCCGTCCCCGGCGGCCTCGCCTTGTGCGGGGGGGGGGGGGGGCGGCGGCCGCGCGTGGGGCCCCCCCCCCCCCCCGGCTCCCGGCCGGTCCGGCCGGGGGGTGTTCCCCCTAGGAGCAGTACTGGGCGGCCTTGCCGATGGACCGGTACATGCAGTCGGCGTTCTCCAGGAGCTGGAGCACCGCGTCCCGGTTGCGGGAGGTCTCCCGCTCGATGACCTCGTCGGGCGGGTAGAAGCCGCCGCCGGAGCTGGACGTCGGGTACATCTCGAAGGTGTAGTCGAAGATCTTCTGGGTGCCCCAGAGGTAGTCGTCGATCGAGCCGTCCGTGATGTACAGGTCACTGGCCTGCTCGGCCGTGTACCCGTTGCTGGCGGCCATCTTCTGGCCGATGGCCTTGAACGCGGCGGCGTCGTCCGCCGTCATCCCCGTCGCGGTGTCGGCGGTGGTGTACCCGAACGGCCAGAGCACCAGCTCGCTGTAGGTGTGGAAGTCGATTCCCGCGGTGATCTGCTGCTTGCCGCCGACGACCCGGCCGCGTACGAAGTCCGCGACCACCTTCACCTCGGGCGCCGACTCGGCCGACGCGCCGCGGTAGGTCTCGGAGGACTTGGAGGACGAAGAGCCGCCGCAGCAGCCCCACTTGTAGTTCCAGTTCCGGTTCAGGTCCGTACCGACGTACGAGGAACCGGAGTTGGGCTGGCGGTTCTTGCGCCACGAACGGTACGAGCCGCTCGCGATGTCGTACTCGCCGCCGTCCGGGTTGAGGTCCGGGACGATCCAGATCTCGCGGTTGTTCACCATGCTCGTTACCCGGGAGTCGCTGCCGTAGCCGGCCCCGAGCTCGCGCAGCAGATAGAGCGCCATCTCCACGGTCAGGTGCTCGCGGGCGTGCTGGTGGAAGGTCAGCAGGACCTCGGGTTCGCTCTCGTCGGTCGCCACGTTGTCGCTGACCTTGATGGCGACGATGTCCCGGCCCTGGTAGGACTTGCCGATCACCCGCTTGCTCATGATGCCCGGGTAGGCCCCGAGCCGCTGGTCGATCTCCGTGTTCATCTCGGCGTAGTTGTGGTACTTCGAGTCCGCCGTCGGGAAGTCGAACAGCCGTACGTCATCGGCGGACGAGCGGTCGGGCGCCGCGCCCAGCGGAGTGACGTCGTAGCCCTGCCGGCGCAGTGTGGCGATCTGGTCGGCGCGGCCCGAGACGACGACGGTCTCCTCGTCGGCCTCGTCCACGGTGACGCCCGACCGCTGGATCTGCGTCCGGGACGCGGAGGTCGAACCCTGGTGGATCTCGTACTGCCTGATGTCGTCGGACGAGGGCGCGAGGGCCCTGGCCCCGCTCGCCGTGGCGTCGGTGGCGGTGGCCGTCAGGGGAGCGGCGAGAGCGAGGGCCGCGAGGACGGCGAGGGCGGCGCCGCGGCGGCCGCCTCTGCTTCTGCCGCCGGAGCTGCCACTGCCACGTGGGCGAAATCGCATGAAGTCTCCTTGTTTCTCCGGAAAATTCCGGGATCTCCGGAATGTAGGGGAGCGGAGCTGGGGGGTGGCGCAAGGTGACGTGTCTGGTGCCGGTGTGGCGCTCATGGTGGGGGTTGTGGCATGAGCAGGTCAAGAGACGACAAAGCGCTGTCGGCGGGAATCGGCCGCGCGGAACGGCACCGGCCCCGCTCGCCGCGACTGCGGCGAACGGGGCCGGAAGGAGCACCGCCGGGGAAGGGGTGACGCGGGTGGTCCGGAACTACAGGGCGTGCACGTGCGGGCCCACCGCGTTCGACCAGGCGTTGCCCGCGGAGGCGTCCCAGTTGGTCGACCAGGTCATCGCGCCGCGCAGGCCCGGGTAGGCCTTGGCGGGCTTGAACGAACCGCAGTTGGTGAGCTTGGTCAGGCAGTCGAGGGCGTTGTTCACGACGGTCGGGGAGACATAGCCGCTGCCCGCGCCGCTGGTGGAGGCGGGGAGGCCGAGGCCGACCTGGGACGCGTCGAGACCGCCCTGGAGCTGGATGCAGGCGAGCGCCGTCAGGAAGTCGACCGAGCCCTGCGAGTAGACCTTGCCGTCGCAGCCGAGCATCGAACCGCTGTTGTAGTACTGCATGTTGACGACGGTGAGGATGTCCTTGATGTTCAGCGCGGTCTGGAAGTAGGAGTTCGACGTGGACTGCATGTCGATGGTCTGCGGGGCCATGGTGATGACCAGGGACGAGCCCGCCTTCCCGGACAGCGAGCGCAGCGCCTGGGACATGTAGGTCGCGTTGAGACCGTTCTCCAGGTCGATGTCCACGCCGTCGAAGCCGTACGTCTGCATCAGGGAGTAGACGGAGTTGGCGAAGTTCGTGGCCGAGGCGGAGTCGCTCACCGAGATGGTGCCGTTCTGGCCGCCGATGGAGATGACGACCTTCTTGCCCGCGGCCTGCTTGGCCTTGATGTCGGCCTTGAACTGGTCGACGGTGTACCCGCCGAGCCCGGCCGAGTCGAGCGTGAAGCTCACGGCGCCCGGCGTGCTCGTGGCGTCGGCGAACGCGACGGCGATGATGTCGTACTGCGACTGCACGGCGGAGAGCTTCTGCACGGTCGCGCCGTTGTTGAAGTTCTGCCAGTAGCCCGTCACGGCGTGCGCGGGCACGGTGCCCCCGCCCCCGCCACCAGAAGCGGTCGTCTTCCCGGTGACGGCGGACGACTTCGCCGACTCACCGGCCGAGTTGGTCGCGCTGACCTGGAACGAGTACGACGTCGAGGCGGAGAGCCCGGAGACGGTCGCGGAGGTGCCGGTCACCGACTGGACCTTGGAGCCGCCCTGGTACACGTTGTAGCCGGTCGCGCCCGACACGGTGTTCCAGGCCAGGGAGACCGACGAGGAGGTCGTGGAGGGCACGGCGAGGCCCGCGGGGGTCGCGGGGACCGTCGGGGCCGGGTCGCCGCCACCGCCCCCGTCGGGGCCGAACACCGAGAAGTCGTCGGCGAGGTAGGCGGGCTGCCCGTACCAGCCGTGCGTCCAGACCGTCACCGACGTCGTCGAGGCGCCGGTGGTGAAGGTGGTCGAGAGCTGCGTCCAGGTGGTGTTGGGTGTCCAGGTCGACACGTCCGTCGTCCCCGTGCCGCTCGCCCCGAGGTAGGTGTAGGACCCCTGGACCCAGGCGCTCAGCGTGTACGTCGAGTTGGGCTTCACGGCGACGGACTGGGAGCACTGCGCGTAGTCCTGTCCCGCGGGCGTGCCCTTCAGGGCGGCCGAGCCGCTGTGGACCGGCGAGGAGACGGTCGCGCCGCTGCCCGCCGAACAGGTCCAGTTGCTCAGGCCGGACTCGAAGCCGGCGTTCTTGACGTTGTTGACGTCGGCGGCCTGGGCCTGACCGGCCAGGCCCGTGAGGGAGAGGACGGACGCGGTGACGACGGCGGCCAGGGCTCCCGCCCATCTCCGTCCGGGCATACGGATGACGCGGTCCACTGGGTCCTCCAGGGAGAGGTGGGGGAGGGGAGGGGGAACGGAACGGTGGCCACCGCCGGTGGATACAAGTTGGTCCAGACCAATCTGGTTGTCAAGACCTGCGGCACTCTCAACACCCTTATGTGGAGCCCCAGTTGTTTTGAGACGGCTTACTCTCCGTTGATCACGCCCGCACCTTCGGTGAGATGATCTCGGAGATTCGGTGTTGAGCGGGCCATGCCGTGGATATGGTGCTGATGCAAGAGGGCGTCACCGTGGCGATCCGCGGCCGTTGATGGAACGACTGTGACGCTCTATGGCGACAAAGGGGCGATCTGAGGCGGTGGTTGACCACCCCGCCGCAGCGAACGGGGTGTGTGCAGCGTGCCGACCGCGATAGCCGTCACCAGTCCCGATCTGGTGCTCCCACCGCACGACCGGCAGACCCCGCCGGCGGCCGTCCAGCCGCTCGGCACCCTGGAGGACTCCCTCACCGGGATGCACGCGCTCATCGAGCAGCACGGGTATGTCATCGCCCTCTACCCGGCCTCCGCCGAGACCGCCGTCACCCGGCGGCTGCACACCGTCCGCTCCGTCCTGGAGAGCGACCGCATCGCACTGCTCGGCATCGACCTGCCACCGCTCGGGATCGCCCTGCTGGCCCAGCAGTTGCGCCAGCTCTCGGTCTGCGACTTCAGTCCCGGCGTCCTCGCCTCCGCCGCCCGGCTGCTCGCGCACTACATCTACGCCGGTGCCCTGCTCGGCTCGGTCGCCAAGCTCGACCGGGTCCCGGTCTCCCTGAAGTCGCACGCCAAGTCCTGGGTGCCGGGCGCCCAGTTCGCCGTACTGGCCAATCCGCGTGCCGAGCTGATCAGAGTCGGCCAGGAGGACCTGCCCGGACCGGAGTTCGGGACCCGGCTGCTCTCGGCCGCCGGCCAGCCGCCCTCCGACTGGGTCACCTCCACCCTCGCGCCCGCCTGGCAGGTCCAGGGCGCCGCGACCGTCCCGCTGCCCGAGGAGTCGGTCCGCTGGTGGGGGACGAACCGTCTCGTCGAGTTCGCCGCCGGACTGTACGACGTCTCCGTCCTCTACCAGCTCGTCTCCTCCGTCCGGCGGGACGAGTGCCGCTGGTGCGGCCTCGAACTCATCGGTGACCGCTGCGGGTTCTGCGCCGCCCCGCTGCCGCCGCCGCCCTCGGCGCAGGAGCTTCCGGCCACGACCGTCCGGGCAGCCTCTCCGGTACGCGCCCTGCCCCGCGGTGCCACATAGGCCCCCCGGGCCCGTCCGAGCCGCACACCAGGCACGACCGCACACGCACCGGCACGACCGAACAGCGCACCAGGCACGACCCGCACAGCACATCAGTACGACCGCACAGCACATCAGGCACGACCGAACAGCGCATCAGGCACCACCCGCCCGGCCCCGCCGTCCCCGCAGATCGAGGTTGTCCTGAACATGCTGCATCAACCCGGAGGTCAGCCCCCGGATCCCCGGCAGGAACGACAGCCCGGTCCGCTTCCCGGCACCGCCCCACGAGGAGAGATTCAGTGAACTCGCGCCAGCGCCGCGGCGTCATCCTGCTGGTCCTCTCGGTCCTGTGCGCCCTCGGCGCCTTCGCCGGAGTCCTCTCGGTGATCCGCGACGTGAACTCCAAGGTCGGCCCGGAGGTCACGGCGTACCGCCTCAAGGGCGACATCGCGCCCTACAAGGAGCTGACGGCCGACCAGTTCGAGAAGATCTCGATGCCCGAGCGATGGCTGTCGTCCACCGCCGTCACCGACCTCTCCCGGATACGCGGGAAGATCGCCGTGACCCGGCTGGAGAAGGGCTCCCTGCTGCAGGCCGACATGATCGTCGACAAACCCCGACTGGCCGCGGGACAGCAGGAGATCGCCATCATGATCGACGCCTCGACGGGTGTCGCGGGAAAGATCGATCCCGGCTCGCGGGTCAACATCTACGCCACCTTCAAGGCGGAGAACGACAAGGGCAGGGACCAGTCCAAGGTGATCGTCGAGAACGCCCGCGTCATCGACGTCGGCAAGCTCACCGCCCTCGAACCCGACCAGTCCAGCGCCGACCGGCGCAACAGCGCCGCCCAGGCCGTCCCGATCACCTTCGCGCTCGGCACCGCGGACGCCCAACGCGTCGCGTATGCCGAGTCGTTCGCCGCGCACGTCCGGCTCGCCCTGGTCGCCGGCGGCTCCGACACGATCGTGGCGCCCGGCGACCGTACGTACACCCTCGACGAGGACAAGTAGGAGGCCGCGCATGAGGTCCATGCCCACGGGGCGGTGTCCGGGGCCGCGTACGAGGCCGCGTACGAGGAGGCCGGCCGCCGCGACGCGGACGCGGCCGGCACCGGGCCTCCGGTCCGGGACACGGCGGCGGGTGCCGGGGGTGCCGTCGCCCGCCGCGGCACAGGGCACAGGGGCCGGCGCGCGGCACGCGAGCGAGGAGCTTCGCCGATGACCATCCGTATCCTTCCCGCCGTCGGCGACATCGACTCGGCCCGTGCGCTCACCACCCTGATGAGCCAGCTCGCCGACACCGAACCCGCCCCGCCCGTACCCGACTCGACAGCCCTCCTCGACACGCTCGCGCGCCTCGCCGCCGAGTCCCTCGACGAACTCCCCGAGGTCGTCCTCGTCCACGAACGCATCGGGCCCGTACCGGCGTTGGACCTGATCCGCGACCTCGTGATGCGCTTCCCGGCCGTCGGTGTCGTCCTCATCACCGCCGACACCAGCACCGGCGTCCTCACCGCCGCCATGGACTCCGGCGCCCGCGGCATCATCGGCCTGCCGCTGGGCTACGACGCCCTCGCCGAACGCGTCCAGGCCGCCGCCGCCTGGTCCGCCGGAATGCGCCGCCACCTGCACAGCGGCGCGCCCGAGGTCTACGCGGGCCCCGGCGGCACCGTCGTCACGGTGACCGGCGCGAAGGGCGGCGTCGGCGCGACCGTCACGGCCGTCCAGCTCGCCCTCGCCGCGAAGGCATCGGGACACAACGTGGCGCTGCTCGACCTGGACCTGCAGTCCGGGGACGTGGCCTCGTACCTCGACGTGCAGTTCCGCCGGTCGGTGGCCGACCTCGCGGCCATCACCGACATCAACGCGCGCGTCCTCCAGGACGCCGTCTACACCCACGACAGCGGCATCGCCCTCCTGCTCGCGCCCGCCGAGGGCGAACGGGGCGAGGAGGTCACCGACCGGGTGACCCGCCAGATCCTCGGCGCGCTGCGCTCCCGCCACGACGTCGTCGTCGTCGACTGCGGCTCCCAGATGAACTCGGCCACCGCCGCGGCCGTCGAGATGGCCGACCGGGCCCTGCTCCTCGTCACCCCCGACGTCATCGCCGTACGCGCAGCCAAACGCATGGTCCGGATGTGGGACCGCCTCCAGATCCGCAAGGCGGAGGAAACCACGACCGTCGTGAACCGCTTCGCCCGCGGTACGGAGATCCAGCCGTCCCTCGTCGAACGCGTCACCGGCACCAAGGTCGCCCGCTCCACGGTTCCCGCCGCCTTCAAGGAACTCCAGTCCGTCGTCGACGCGGGCCGGCTGCAGGACCTGGACGCCCGCTCGACCGTCAAGCAGGCGCTGTGGTCGCTCGCCGCCGAGCTGGGCCTCGTCGTCCCCCAGGAGGGCGGGGCGGGCGGCAAGCGCCGCAAGACGTCGGCCGCGGACCGGGGCGCGCTCTCGCTCCGCGGCCGGGGCGGCGACCGGGGAGCGGTCACTCTCGAATTCGCCGGGATGTTCCCGCTGCTCCTGGTCGTCATGACGATCCTGTGGCAGTGCGTGCTGTACGGGTACTCGTACTCGCTGGCCGGGAACGCGGCCGACGAGGCGGCACGCGCCGCCACCGCGGCCCACGCCGTCCACGGCGACGTCCCGGGCGCCTGCGCCGCCGCCGGGAGCGAGCACCTGCCGGGCTCCTGGAAGGACGCGGACATCTCCTGCACCGCTTCGGGCCCGGTCATGGAGGCCACCGTCGAGGTCGACGTCCCGCTGTTCTTCCCGGGCTTCGACGCGGGCTTCCACGTACGGGGCGAAGCGGGCGCGGCGCTGGAAGGGGACGACGGATGAGGACGCACCCGCGGACGGTGACCGGCACGCCCCCGACCCGCCACGCAGTCCCACCCGCACCTTCGCGCCGCCTCCGGGGCGACCGGGGCGTCTCCATCCTGGAGTTCGTCGGGTTCCTGCCGATCCTGCTGCTCGTCGGGCTGGCGGCCATCCAGCTCGGGCTCATCGGGTACGGCGTCAACCAGGCCGGTACCGGGGCGCGGGCCGCCGCGCGGGTCGCCTCGCAGGGCGGCGACGGCGGGGCGGCGGGAACGGCCGCCGTGAGCGGATGGCTCGACCCGAATGTGTCGTTGGAGGGAGGTCCCGGGGCCGACCTCACCACGGCCACGGTCACGGTCACGGTCCCGAACGTCATCCCCCTCTTCGACCGTTACCCCGTCACCCGCCACGCCACCATGCCCACCGACGACTGACCGGGAGGAGCCGACACCATGAGCCTGCGATCCCGCATCGCACCCGACGAGGGGGGACCCGCCCGTGAGGACGGACACCTCGTCGCCGTCTACCGCGCCAAACTCCTCGAGGAGATCGACCTCGCCGAGATGTCCAGCCTGGCGGCAGCCGAACGCCGGGTCCGGCTCGAACGCGTCCTCGGCCACATCATCAGCCGCGAGGGCCCGGTCCTCTCCACCGCCGAACGCTCCCAGCTCATCCGCCGCGTCGTCGACGAGGCGCTGGGACTCGGCGTCCTCGAACCGCTCCTCGCCGACGCGTCCATCACCGAGATCATGGTCAACGGCCCGGACTCGATCTTCGTCGAACGGGCCGGCCGCGTCGAACAGCTCCCGCTGCGCTTCGCCTCCAACGAGCAGCTCATGCAGACCATCGAACGCATCGTCTCGACGGTCAACCGCCGCGTCGACGAGTCCAACCCGATGGTCGACGCCCGCCTGCCCACCGGCGAACGCGTCAACGTCATCATCCCGCCGCTCGCCCTGACCGGCCCCACCCTCACCATCCGCCGCTTCCCCCGCGCGTACACGCTCCCCGAGCTGATCGGCCTCGGCTCCCTGGACGAGCAGACGCTCATGCTGCTCGCCGCCTTCGTCCGGGCCCGCTTCAACGTCATCGTCAGCGGCGGCACCGGCAGCGGCAAGACCACCCTGCTCAACGCGCTCTCCGGGCTGATCCCCTCCCACGAGCGCATCATCACGATCGAGGACTCCGCCGAACTCCAGCTCCAGCAGGAGCACGTCATCCGCCTCGAATCACGCCCCCCGAACGTGGAGGGCAAGGGCCAGATCACCATCCGCGACCTGGTCCGCAACTCCCTGCGCATGCGACCCGACCGCATCATCGTCGGCGAGGTCCGCGGCGGCGAGACCCTCGACATGCTCCAGGCCATGTCGACCGGCCACGACGGCTCCCTCGCCACCGTCCACGCGAACTCCGCCGAGGACGCCCTCATGCGCCTGCAGACCCTGGGCTCGATGTCCGAGGTCCAGATCCCCTTCGAGGCGCTCAAGGACCAGATCAACTCCGCCGTCGACGTCGTCGTCCAGCTCTCCCGGCACGCCGACGGCTCCCGCAAGGTCACGGAGGTCGCGCTGCTCGTCTCGCACGGCCGCGAACAGTTCCGGGTCACCCCCGTCACCCGCTTCGTGCCCCGCCCGGTCGGCGCCGACCGCGTCGTGCGGGGCCACTTCGAGCACCTTCCGCTCCCCCGCCCGGTCGCGGAGAAGCTGTACGTCGCCAACGAGCCGCTGCCGCCCGCCTTCGGCGTCGCCGAGGCCATCGACGTACTCAACACGAGGCAGGCGATCGGATGACGCCCCTCACCTCCGAAGGGAGGCAGCCATGAACGACCCCGCACTCCTCGCCCTCGGCGGGACGCTCCTCTGCGGCACGCTCGCCGTCGCCGGCGTGCACACCTTCGCCTCGGGCCGTGCCCAGCGACGGGACCTCCTCGACCGCCTCGCCGGCGGCGGCCGGCTCCCGGTGGCGGGCGGCAGGCCGCGCCGCTTCGCGGGCGTCGACCGCAGACTGCGCCGCACCCGCCTCGGCCGCACGATCCACCTGCGCCTGACCGCCACGGGACTCGATCTCACGGCGGGGGAGTTCTTCACCTACGTCACCTCCGTGGTCGTCGCCCTGTGGCTGATCGCGGCCTCGACCCTCGCCCCCTTCTTCGGGCCGATCGCGGCCCTCCTCGGCGTGTGGAGCGCGGCCGTCTTCCTCAACTGGCAGCGCCAGAAGCGCATCGAGGCGTTCATCAACCAACTCCCCGACGTGGCACGCCTGCTGGCGAACGCGACGGCGGCCGGCCTTGCCCTGCGAACGGCGCTCGCCATGGCCGCGGAGGAGCTGGAGGCCCCGGCGGGCGAAGAACTGGCGCACGTGGCGGACCAGTTGATGCTGGGCCGCACGATCGACGACGCCCTCGGGGAACTCTCGGAGCGACTGCCCTCCCGCGAGCTGATCGTCCTCGTCACCACCCTCGTCCTGGCCAACAAGGCCGGCGGCTCCGTCGTCAGCTCCCTGCGCAACCTCACCCAGACCCTGGAGGACCGCAAGGAGACCCGCCGTGAGGTCCGCACGATGCTCTCCGAGGTCAACGCGACCGCCTTCACGGTCCCCTTCCTCGGTATCGGCTCGCTGGTGCTGATCAACTCCTCGAACGAGGGAGCCCTCGCCCGCGTCACCGGCTCCCCTCTCGGCCAGGGCCTCGTCCTGCTCGCCCTCGGCCTCTACACCGTGGGCTTCTTCGTCATCCGCCGGCTCGGCAAGATCGAAGTGTGAGGGAGGGATCACCATGCTGCCGCTGCTGCTCGCCGTCCTGATGGGCGCGGCCGTCGCGGGCGTCCTCCTGGGCGTCCGGATGATCCGCTCCGAGGTCAAACTCCCCAGCGACCTCCAGCTCGCCCTGGAGGTCGGCGGCACCCGTGTCTCGGTCGCGGACTCGGCCGTCGACCGTCTCGGCATGCGCTTCGCGCCGACCGTCCTGCGTCTGATGGGTCCCCGGCGCGTGGACGCCAAACGCCGGCGCATCGACATGGCCGGCAACCCCGGTGGTCTGACCCTGAACCGCTACGCGGCCCGCCGCGCGGTGTACGGCGTCTTCGGTGTCGTCCTCGGGCTGGTCTTCCTCTCCAACGGCCAGCTCCTCTTCGCCGTCCTCACGTTCGCCTTCGGGCTGGTCGCCGCGGACGCCCTCATCTGGCAGGCCGTCCGGGAGCGCAAGGAGGTCATCGACCGCACCCTGCCCGACTTCCTCGACGTCCTCGCCGTCGTCGTCTCCGCGGGCCTCGGCTTCCGGCAGGCCCTGGACCGCGTCGCGGAGAAGTACGAGGGACCCTGGGCGGACGAACTGCGCATCACCCTGCGCCAGATGGACATGGGCGTCAGCCGCCGCCAGGCCTTCGACGAACTGCGCAGACGCAACTCCTCCGAGCAGGTGGCCCAGTTCGTCTCGGCGCTCCAGCAGGGCGAGGAACTCGGCTCCCCGATCGCCGAGACCCTCATCCAGCTCGCCACCGACATGCGCCGCACCGACGCCCAGAACGCCCGCCGCCGTGCCGCCAAGACCATTCCCAAGGCCACGATGGTCACCCTGGTGTTCATGCTCCCGGCGACGATGATCCTCATCGCGACCGGCATGTTCCTGGGCTCGGGCACCGACTTCGGCTCGATCCTGGGGCGCTGATGAGGAGCCTTCCGAGGAGCCGGGGTGACGCGGCCCGCGAACACCCGCGCCGGTCCCTCGAACTCGCGCGAAGCCGCGGGCGCCGGTCGGCCCGACTCGCGCGAGACCGTGCGCGCCGGTTCCTCCGGCTCGCCCGGACCCGCGAACAACGGGGCACCGGCTACCTCGCGGACGACGCGCCCGCGCCCGGCGGCATCCGCCTCCAGCTCAACGCCCTCCAGGCCCTGTGCCGGCAGGCCTTCGCGGTCCGACTCGCGGCCGTCGTGGTCGGCGCGCCCTTCGCGATGACGAACGCCACGGGCGGCCTCCTGCGTTACGCGGTCCTCGCGGCCGCCGTCCTCGGCGTCATGGGCTCCTACGCCATGCTCCGGGACTGGGACCGCTTCGGCCCCCGCCTCCTCGCCCACCCGACCCTGATGGGCCTGGACCTCACCTTCGGCGCGGTCCTGCTCCTCACCGCGTCCCCGGCCTCCCCCCTCGCCTACGCCACGGTCTGCACCCCGCTCCTGTCCGGCCTGCTCTACGGCTGGCGCGGCGCGGGCGTCTTCACCGGATTCCAGCTCACCGTGCTGCTCACGGTGTTCAGGGCCTGGGAACACCGGCCGGGAGCGGGTTCCAACACCCTGCTCATCGCGGGCTTCTGCGTCGGCGCCGGCATCATCGGAGTCACCCTGCGCAATCTGCTGTTCCGCTTCGGCACGGCGGGACAGGCCCTGGCCGAGGCGACCAGCAGGCTCGCCGTCGCGGAGGCCGTGGAGTCCGAACGGGCCCGCCTGGCACGCGAGATGCACGACTCCGTGGCCAAGACGCTGTACGGGCTCGCGCTGGCCGCGGAGGCGCTGGCCGCCTCCGCGGAAGGCGCGGACCCGGGGGCGCTCAAACGCCAGGCGACCGCCGTCGCGGCGGCGGCCCGCCTCGCCGCCGCCGAGTCCCGCACCCTCCTGACGGACCTGAGGCGGCACAGCGACCTGACCGATCCGGACATCGACCTCCTGCCCGAACTCGGCGCCATGGCAGCCGACTTCGAGGCACGCACCGGCCTCACCCCGGTCGTACGGCACCGGGGCGCGCCCCCGGTCCTGCCCAGCAGCGCCGCCCACCACGTCCTCGCGATCGTCTCCGAGGCTCTGGAGAACGCCCACCGCCACGCGGACGCGGGCGTGCTGACCGTCGAACTCGACGTTTCCGCAAGCGCGTTCGCACTTCTCGTCCGCGACGACGGCGTCGGTCTCCCGGCTCCGGCGACCCCCGCCATGCTCACCGCCTGGACGAGATCCGGCCATTTCGGCCTGCTCGGCATGACGGAGCGGGCCGCGTGCGTCGGTGGCCTCATCAGGCTGGACCGGCCCCTCGGCGGAGGCACCGAGGTCCGGCTGACTCTCCCGCTCCAGACGGCCGTCCTTCCCGCTCCCCCCACTTCCCAAGAGGAGGCCGCACATGTCTGACCAGGCACTTTCCGGCCCGTCCCTGCGTGTCCTCGTGGCCGACGACAACCCGGTCGTACGAGCCGGCCTGACCGCACTGCTGGACGCGCACCCCGACATCACGGTCGTCGCGGCGGCAAGGGACGGGGCGGAGGCATTGGACCGTGCCGCCCTCCTCGTCCCCGACGTGGTCCTGCTCGACGTCCGGATGCCCGGCACGGACGGCCTCACCGCACTGCCCGCACTGTGCGCGATCTCGCCCGTGATGATGCTGACGTACAGCCGCGAACCCGAGGTCGTGGCGGAGGCCCTGCGCAAAGGCGCGTCCGGCTACCTCGTCCATGGCGAGTTCACGGCGGCCGAACTGATCTCCGCCGTACGGGAGATGCGCCACGGACGCCCGACTGTCCCGGATTCACTCGGAGTTTCGTACCAACCCCACTCGTTCTCTTCGCATCTGCAACCGGCTGTGGCACAGTCTTCGGAGGCTCGGCCCTTACCGGCGGCGGGACTTCACCGCCATGCCGTCCATCAGTCCGAGTTCGGCCTGAGTTCGAGGGAGGTGGAGGTGATGGACCTCATCGCGGCCGGCATGAACAACCGCCAGATCGCCGCCACCTGCTTCATCGCGGAGAAGACCGTAAAGAACCACATCAATCGCATCTTCGCGAAGCTGCACAGTTCCTCGCGGAGCGAAGCGATCGCCCACTGGCTGGGTACGGCGCACGAGGGGTGGAGCCGATGACTCCGTCCCGCGTATCCCACCAGCGAAGTTGGGCCCCTGGGCCCACTCGCGGTAGGCGACTTCTCACGTACGGTGCTCGGGTCGCTAGTGGCCTCGGCAGGGAGGGCAGTCCTGATGAACAGGTTCACCGCATGGACCCGAACGGTGATCGCCCGGACACGGGGCGCCCACCGGGACGCGGGGGCGGGGTTCGTGGAGTACGCGGGCCTGATGATCATCATTGCGGGGATCTTCACGTTGATCGACAGCCTGGGACTGGACGGGCTGATCTCGCAGGCGATCTTGAACGCCGTGAACGACGTTATCGGCGGCTGACCCTTGTCGGAACGGGGAGCGACCGAGGTCAGACGCTCCCCATCTACATCTGGCTGACGGGGATCCTGCTCTTCGCCGCGTTCGCCTTCTTCGCCTTCGCTCAAGCAGCGTCCGCCCGCAATGGAGCTCAATCCGCGGCGGACGCTGCGGCGTTGGCGGCCGCACAGGACTCCCGCGATGAACTCATCCAGGGGCTGACGGGAGCCATCGGTACGGACGACGACTGGCTGGACTGGCTCGACGGCGACAAGTTCCAGGGCACGGGGGCCTCGGCCGCCGCCGACCGACTGGCCGCCGAGAACGACTCGACGGTGCAGGGCGGGGTCCAGCCCACCTTCGTGAACGGATTCCCCGGCTATCGCGTGGCGATCAAGACCCTCTACACGGTCGGCAAGTCGATCATCCCGGGCACGGAGAGCCGTCATGCCACGGCCCACGCGACGGCGGTCATCGAGCCGCGCTGCACCTTCGCCACCGACGCGGACCCCAAGAAGCCCGTGCGGCTGGATTGTGCCGGGCACAGTGTGGACATCGATCCCGAACATTTCCATTCGGACGACCTTCCCGACGCGTCCGTGCTGTTCTCAGTGCATCTGGCCGAGTGAGAGGAAGCCGTACCGATGGATCTCCGGCACACCATGAAGGGCCGCAGGGTCATGGCCGCGGTGGCGATCAGTACCGGATTGCTCCTCACGGTGTCCGGGTGCGGCGGTGGAGACGGCGGCGACAAGCCGAAGGCTGCCTCGTCATCCTCCCGGTCGGGCGCGGAGGGCGGCGCGAAGCAGGCGTCACCGACAGCGAGCCAGGACCAGGTACTGGCCGAAGTCAAAGGTGATAGCGGTATCACCCTTGCAGTCACCTCGGCCAAGCGCGACCAGGGAGGCTTCGTGACCGTCGAAGGGACGGTCACGAACAACACCGACAATGTCTGGATCGCGGCGGACTGGCGTGGTGACGAACGGGAGTTGTCGAAGAACGGGGCATCCATCGCCGGCGCCAGCCTGATCGACCAGAAAGGCAAGAAGAAGTACCTCATCCTCCGGGACACCTCGGGCCGCTGCCTGTGCACCCAGTTCACCGGCGGCGTCCGCCAGGGCGAATCCACCCAGTGGTTCGCCCAGTTCCCCGCACCCCCCGCCGGAACGAGTGCCGTCGACTTCCAGGTCGGCTCCATGCCACCCGCCTCCATCGAGATCTCCGAGGGCTGACCCATGGCCCTCCCGCCCCGCGCCGCCGCGACGACGTTCACGGCCCTCGTCGTCCTGATCACCCTCGGTCTGCCGGGGCCCGCCTCCGCGGACGGCGGTGACCCCAGTGCCCCGCCCGGCAGCGTCACCACGTCCCCGCCCCCCGACGTCGACGCCAACAGCCCGGGGCTCAAGCTCGCCGACGGCGCGACCCTTGCGCCCGCCAAGGTGCTGGACATCAAGTCGGTCGTGGAGGACCTGGGCGGCGAGGAGCGCCGGGAGGACACCAACGAGGACGTGACGTTCGCCCTCCAGGCGGAGGTCCTGTTCCCCAAGGACAGCTCCAAGCTCAACCCTGACTCCCAGTCCCGTATCCAGGCGATCGCCGACGAGATCAAGGCCCAGCACGCCACGACCGTCCGCGTCTTCGGATTCACCGACAACCTCGGCTCGTACGCGCACGGCCTGACCCTCTCCAAGAAGCGCGCGGAAGAGGTGCACGACCGGCTGGCCGCCGCGCTCGGCACGGCGGAGTCGGACGTCACCTTCGAGGTGCGGGGCTACAGCGAGGACTACCCGATCGCGGACAACACCTCGGAACAGGGCCGCCGCAAGAACCGCCGGGTGGAGGTGACCTTCCCGAGGGGCGCCGCGGACGGGAACAGCGCCTGACGCGCGCGTCACCTTCTTCCGCGCCCGGCCTCCTGGCACCATTCCCCGACGAACGGGTCGCACACGAGGTCGATGGAGTCAGCCATGAGGAAGATCGTGTTGATGTCGTCGGTGTCCCTCGACGGATACATCGAGGGCCCGAACCGCGAGATCGACTGGCACCGGGTCGACGCCGAACTGCACCAGCACTTCAACGACCTGGTCAGAGGCTTCGGTGCCCTGATGTCCGGACGGGTGACCTACGAACTGATGGCCTCCTACTGGCCGACGGCCGACAAGGACCCGGACATCAGCCCGGAGATGGCCGAGTTCGCCGGGATCTGGCGGAACATCCCCAAGGTGGTGTTCTCGCGGACGCTCGAACGCGGCACGGGGCACACCACGGTCGTACGGGAGGTCGTTCCCGAGGAGATCCTGGCGCTCAAGGCGCAGGAGGGCGGCGACCTCGCGCTCAGCGGCGCCGATCTCGCCGCGGAGTTCCTGCGGCTGCGCCTCGTCGACGAGATCAGGCTGTACGTGCACCCCGTCCTCATCGGCGCCGGCAAACCGCTGTTCCCCGAGTCCGAGGCCCCGACCGACCTCCGCCTCATCGAGACGCGGACCTTCGGCAACGGCGTCAGCCTCCTGCGCTACGAGCGCGACACCGCCGCGGATCCGGGCGATGCCACCGGGACGGCCGGAACCGCCGGGACAGAAGGCGCGTGAAGCGGTTGTCCGTGACGGTCGGCCTGGGTAGGAAGGCGGCATGACGTCGCTCGGTGTTGTCTTCCGGCCCCAACTGCCCCCCGAGCGGCTGCGCGCCCTGGCCCGTGAGGCGGAGGAGGCCGGGCTCGAGGAGCTGTGGCTGTGGGAGGACTGCTTCCTCGAAGGCGGCATCTCCGCCGCCGCGGCGGCACTCGCCTGGACCGAGCGCCTGCGGGTGGGAGTCGGACTGCTGCCCGTCCCGCTGCGGAACGTCGCCGTCACGGCGATGGAGGCCGCCACTCTGTACCGGCTGTTTCCCGGGCGGGCCGTCGTCGCGGTCGGCCACGGCGTCCAGGACTGGATGGGACAGGTCGGGGCGCGGGCCGAGTCGCCCATGACGTTGCTGCGGGAGCATCTCGACGCGCTGCGCGCCCTGCTGCGCGGCGAGCGCGTGACCACCGAGGGGCGGTACGTGAAACTCGACGGAGTCGCCCTCGACTGGCCGCCCGCGGAGGTGCCCGAGGTCCTCACCGGCGCCACCGGGCCCCGTACGCTCCGCCTCGCCGGACAGGCGGCCGACGGCACGGTCCTCACCGCCTCGACCACCGCCGACGGGGTACGGAGGGCCCGCCGACTCATCGACGAGGGACGGCGGGCGGCCGGCCGGACGGAGGAGCGCCACCGGGTCGTCGTCTATCTGCTCACCGCCACCGGGGACGGCGCCGCCGACCGGCTGCGTGCCGAGATCGAGGCCGACGGCGAGAGCGCCGTCCCGGGCCGCGGGGTCGCGGGTGACGCGGACGCCGTCGCCGAGGCCGTCCGGCGTCTCGTGGACGCCGGCGCCGACACGGTCGTCCTCCAGCCCACCGCCGACGAGCCGGACCCCGAAGGCTTCGTCCGCTTCGCGGCGGAACGGGTCCGCCCGCTGATCCCTGCGGCAGATTGACCGAAAACCCCCCAATGAAGGTCACTCGGCGTGAGATGTCCCTCCGGGTGACGGACGGCGGGCCGGGCGGGCGGCACGCCGTGTACGGAACATCTGCACGCGGTTTCCACATCGTTATCGATCGGCTGTCGCCAGGGATGTTTGGCTGACGTAAGTTCAGACCAAGGTAATTCGCGTGAGCAAAGCTGCGCGTGTGGCACCGCGCAGAGGAGGGGGCTGCGCGGTGCTGCCTTCCCTGGTGACGTGATGTCAGGCGTGCCGGACCGTGATCCGCGCGCCGCGCCGCACGCCCCAGCGCTCCATCGCCCCGGCCTCCGCCTCCAGGACGTGCCGGGCCCGCGGCCGCGGCAGCCCCAGTCGGCCCGGACGCATCGTGCGTACCGCCAGGACCCGAGACGACCGGTCCAGATAGGCGACGTCGATCGCGAACCGCATCCCCAGGGTGTGCACCGAACTCGCCGGTGTGAGCAGCAGCGCGCCCTCGATCCCCGAGCGTCCGAGCAGTCCCCGCCGCCGGGCGCGCGCCGTGGCGGCCAGCTCCAGGGGCACCGGCTCGGGCGTCCCCTCCGGTGTGTCCGTCGTGAACGTGGCCATGGGTGCGAAGTTAGCGGGCGGGTCAAGCGAGGGCGCCACGCGGATCACCCGCCCGGAGTACGGACGGGTGCGGCGGCGCCACGCCGCGGAAACGGGCACGAACCCATTGGATCTCTGCCGATCCTCCACGATTCCCTTTGAATCAGCCATGATTCAGCCATGATCACACCCGGAATCCATGGTTCCGCGCTCATCATGGCGTTGCGGGACGACTCCGGAGAGTAGTTGTGGCACGCGGATGCACGCAGCATCACTTACGAAGGGTTATGGTGGAAACCCCCCCTCGGGCCGGTCCGTCTCCCCCCCACGGACCGGCCCGTTTTTTGTGCCCGTGACGGCCCGCCCCGCGGGCGCCCCCGTGCGCCCCTCGGGCGGGCCGCCGCATGCCGCCCGGGATTCCGGTGACTCAGTGGCGTTGGGCCCAGATGTTCGTGCCCTGCGTCGACACCGCGAACGTGTCGATCTCCCTCAGCTCCTCGTCGGTGAGCCGCGGGGCGGCCAGCGCCTCCAGGTTCTCCTCCAGCTGCCGCACGCTGGACGCGCCGATGAGGGCGGAGGTCATCCGCTGGTCGCGCAGCACCCAGGTGAGCGCGAGCTGGGCGAGCGACTGGCCGCGCCGGGCCGCGATGTCGTTCAGCCCGTTCAGCCGGCGCGCGACCTCGTCGCTCAGCAGGCCCGGGTCCAGCGACTTGCCCTGGGTGGCGCGCGAGCCCTCCGGGATGCCCTGGAGGTACTTGCCCGTCAGCAGACCCTGCGCGAGCGGCGCGAAGGAGATGCAGCCCATACCGGCCGCCTCCAGCGTGTCGAGCAGACCGTCGTCCTCGGTCCAGCGGTTGAGCATCGAGTACGAGGGCTGGTGGATGAGCGGACGGACGCCCATCCCGGTCAGGATCCGGGCCGCCTCCGCCGTCTGCTCGCTGCTGTACGAGGAGACGCCGACGTACAGCGCCTTGCCCTGCCGGACGGCGGACGCGAGCGCGCCCATCGTCTCCTCCAGCGGGGTGTCCGGGTCGAAACGGTGGGAGTAGAAGATGTCGACGTGGTCGAGGCCCATCCGCTTCAGCGACTGGTCCAGCGAGGCCAGCAGGTACTTGCGGCTGCCCCACTCGCCGTACGGGCCGGGCCACATGTCGTAGCCCGCCTTGGTCGAGATGACCAGCTCGTCCCGGTACGGGGCGAAGTCCTCCTTCAGCAGCTTGCCGAAGTTCAGCTCCGCCGAGCCGGGCGGCGGCCCGTAGTTGTTGGCGAGGTCGAAGTGGGTGACGCCGAGGTCGAAGGCGCGGCGCAGGATCGCGCGCTGGGAGTCCAGCGAACGGTCGTCGCCGAAGTTGTGCCACAGGCCGAGCGAGACCGCGGGCAGTTTGAGCCCGCTGCGGCCCGTACGCCGGTATTCCATCGAGTCGTACCGCTCCGTTGCGGCCCGGTACAGAGTGGGGTCGTTCATGGGGACGAACCTATGCCAGGGTGCGCAGGCCCCTCGGGAGCCCTCGCGTTTCGCGGGGGTAGGCTTCGCCCCGGGGGACCGCCATATGGACAGGGACTGTGCTCGGGCGCGTCTGTCCGATCCGCACAAAGGGGCTGACAACACGTGACCTTGCGCGACAACCTGCGCCGCCTGCTGGTCAGGTTCTATGCACGCAGGGTGGAAGGCCACCTCGACCACGACCAGGTGCCCAAGCACATCGGCGTCATCATGGACGGCAACCGCCGCTGGGCGAAGGCCGCCGGCTCGACGACGGCCCAGGGACACCGGGCCGGAGCGGACAAGATCGAGGAGTTCCTCGGCTGGTGCGCGGAGACCGATGTCGAGGTCGTCACCCTGTGGCTGCTGTCCACCGACAACTTTGACCGCCCGCAGGAGGAGCTCGGTCCGCTCCTCGGCATCATCGAGGGCGTCGTCCGCACCCTGGCGGCCGACGGCCGCTGGCGGGTGCACCACGTCGGGACGCGGGACATCCTGCCCTCCCCGATGCAGTCGGCGCTCAAGGAGGCCGAGGAGGCCACCGCGCACGTCGAGGGCATAGTCGTGAACGTGGCCATCGGCTACGGCGGCCGTCAGGAGATCGCCGACGCCGTGCGCTCGATGATCCTCGACGCCGCCGACAAGGGGATCTCGATGGAGGACCTCGCGGACCGTGTCGACGTCGACCTCATCGGCAAGCACCTCTACACCGGTGCCCAGCCCGATCCCGACCTGGTGATCCGCACCAGCGGCGAGCAGCGGCTGTCCGGATTCATGCTCTGGCAGACCGCCCACTCCGAGTACTTCTTCTGCGAAGTCTTCTGGCCGGCCTTCCGGAAGGTCGACTTCCTGCGTGCCCTGCGCGACTACGCGGCGCGACACCGCCGCTACGGAGGCTGAAACACCGGGTGTCCCGCGTGCTTCGGGACACCCGGGAGGGACGCACGTCATCGGGAGTTAACGAACGCGCCGTCATCTGCCCTGGCATGGCTTGGCTCGTTCGAGGGCATAAGCCTTGCAGGTCGACGCCCGAACCACGGGTGTCGTATCTCAGCGGACGGCACGGGGCCGTCCGCCCGGGAGGCCCTTTGCACCAGCCCGATCGTGCGGTCAGCACGGACGAAGCGGAGGGCCGGTTTTCGGCCCGTGCATCGGTGCCGCGAACCGGTCCAGCTCTCCTTCGTCGCTCCCCGACCTCATCCGAGGGGGTACGTCCTTCCGTGGTGACCAGCACAAAGCGCCGCACGCCAGACCGGCGCACCTATGTTCTCGACACCAGCGTCCTGCTGGCCGACCCGAATGCCCTGAGCCGCTTCGACGAGCACGAGGTAGTGCTTCCGATCGTCGTGGTCACAGAGCTGGAGGCCAAGCGGCACCATCCCGAACTCGGCTACTTCGCCCGGCAGGCGCTGCGCCTGCTCGACGAGTTCCGGGTCCGGCACGGCCGCCTTGACTCCCCGATCCCCGTAGGGGACCTCGGCGGGACGGTGCGCGTCGAGCTCAATCACTCGGACCCCAGCGTCCTGCCCAGCGGCTACCGCCTGGGGGACAACGACTCCCGCATCCTCGCGGTCGCCCGCAACCTGCAGGCCGAGGGATACGACGTCACCGTCGTCTCGAAGGACCTGCCGCTCAGGATCAAGGCGTCCTCGGTGGGTCTCCTCGCCGAGGAGTACCGCGCGGAGCTCGCCATCACGGGCTCGTCCGGTTGGACCGGGATGTCCGAACTGGCCCTGTCCGGGGAGCAGGTGGACGTCCTCTTCGAGGAGGGGCACGCCTACGTCCCCGAAGCGGCCGGTCTGCCCGTGCACACGGGGCTGACGATCCAGTCGGAGCGCGGCAAGGCCCTCGGCCGTGTCACCGCCGAGGGCAACGTCCGGCTCGTGCGCGGCGATCGTGAGGCGTTCGGCATCAAGGGCCGCAGTGCCGAGCAGCGCATCGCGCTCGATCTGCTGCTCGACCCGGACATCGGGATCGTGTCGATGGGCGGCCGGGCCGGCACCGGCAAGTCCGCGCTCGCGCTGTGCGCGGGCCTGGAGGCCGTCCTCGAACGCCGCCAGCACCAGAAGGTGATGGTCTTCCGGCCGCTGTACGCGGTGGGCGGGCAGGAGCTCGGCTATCTGCCCGGCTCCGAGTCCGAGAAGATGAGCCCCTGGGCCCAGGCGGTCTTCGACACGCTCTCCGCGGTCACCAGCCGCGAGGTCATCGAGGAGGTCACCGCGCGCGGCATGCTGGAGGTCCTGCCGCTCACGCACATCCGCGGCCGCTCGCTCCATGACGCGTTCGTGATCGTGGACGAGGCCCAGTCCCTGGAACGGAACGTCCTGTTGACCGTTCTGTCCCGTATCGGCGCCAATTCACGGGTTGTTCTGACCCATGACGTGGCACAAAGGGACAATCTGCGCGTCGGGCGTTACGACGGAGTGGTCGCCGTCGTAGAGAAGTTGAAGGGCCATCCGCTCTTCGCGCACGTCACGCTGAATCGTTCCGAGAGGTCCCAGATTGCGGCACTCGTGACCGAAATGCTGGAGGACGGGCAGATCTGATCCCGGCTGTCCCACCTGGTCAAAGGGTGGCGAGTACACGCTGGTTGGCGCCGTCCGGCAAAGGCGAAGAGCCTAGCCGGGCGGCGTCCTGCTGCGCCGGTGTTTCCATGAAACAGCCGAGGCAAACGGGGTGTGAGCTTTCACACGTGACGCGGAATTGCCGTGCGGCGTCGCGCAACGGCTAGAGTCTCACTCCTGTCAGGCCCCGCATACGACACACCTGTACCCCCAGCGGTACGGAACACCGGAACCTCAGAACTCCATAGAGCCGTCGTATGCCGCCCGCGCACCACGCGGCGCTCCCTCAGCGGGAGTTGCCCACCGGGCCCGTGTCTCCCCGTGACCCCGCAGTTGGGAGGCCAGCGCCGAGGGGCACGATTGCGTCCGCGAGGGTCACCTAAACGGGCGATGCTGGAAGGAAACCGTGTGAGCCGGATTTCGGTCCGGGGATTCGCAGTGGCTTCGGCCACCGCGGTCACCGCTGTCGGAAGCGTGGTCGGAGTTGCCTCGGGCAGCGTCGCCCAGCCCTCGAACGATGCCGAGGCGACGGCGAGCGACTCGACTCTCCTCGCAGACATACCTGCCGGCCAGCAGGCCCAGGTGCAGACCGCGTCCCTGACGCAGCAGGCCGATGCCCAGGCCATCGCCGCCGACGCGAGCGCGAAGAAGGACGCGGAGGCAGCCGCCCGCAAGCAGGCTGCCGACGACGCCGTCGCGAAGCAGAAGGCTGCGGCGAAGGCGGAGAAGGATGCCAAGGAGCGCAAGGAAGCCGAGGAAGCGGCCAGCCGCTCCGCGACGCGTGACGCCTCCAGCTTCTCGGTCAAGTCCTCGTACACCGTCGCCCAGATCCAGGCGATGGCGGCTCAGATGGTGCCGAGCGGTCAGTTCCAGTGCTTCAGCAACATCGTGAATCACGAGTCGAGCTGGAACTACCACGCGGTCAACGCCTCCTCGGGTGCCTACGGTCTGTTCCAGGCCCTGCCCGCGGGCAAGTACGCGTCCGCCGGGTCCGACTGGCAGACCAATCCGGCCACCCAGATCAAGTGGGGCCTCAGCTACATGAACGGCCGGTACGGCAGTCCGTGTGAGGCCTGGTCGTTCTGGCAGGCCAACAGCTGGTACTGAGGTCCACGCCGTACACCGGCGGCTCAACCTTGCGAAGCCCCTCCCCGTCCTAGGGGGAGGGGCTTCGGCCATGTACGGTCGGACCCGACGACTCCAGGGGGAGTGGTGGGGAGCGGCGGGGGAAGAGGACGCATCATGTCGCGTGTACCAGGATGGCTCGGACGGATCGGCGCCGGACTCACCGAGCTGGGAGAGCGGTTGGACGAACGCCGCGCCGAGGTCGAGCTGGAGTCGCGGGGCCCCGTCGACGGTGAGGCCGGCCTCGACAGGTCCGCCCCCCTCGACGCACCCGGCACCCACGCGAAGATCTCCGGCACCCACGCGAAGACTCCCGGGACCTCCGGTACCCCCGACGGCCCGGTGGCGGACGCCGACGCCTCCGCGCTCCCGGTCCAGCGCCCCTCCGAGGAGCAGGCCGCGGTACTCGCGTACGCACCGCAGCCCCACCGTCCCGACCCCGCTCTCGCCGTGCCGTGGGGAGTGCGCGTCGCCGCCGAGGCGAGCTGGCGGCTGCTCATTCTCGCGGGCACCGTCTGGGTGCTGATGCGGGTCATCAGCGCCGTCCAGCTCGTCGTGCTGGCCTTCGTGGCCGCGCTGCTCATCACCGCGCTGCTCCAGCCCACGGTGGCCCGGCTCACGCGTTACGGGGTGCCGCGCGGACTCGCCACCGCGCTCACCGCGATCCTCGGCTTCGTCATCATGGGGCTGGTCGGCTGGTTCGTGGTCTGGCAGGTCCAGGAGAACATCGACAACCTCTCCAACCAGATCCAGGACGGCATCGACGAGTTGCGCAAGTGGCTCCTCAAGGGCCCGTTCCACGTCACCGACAAGCAGATCAACAAGATCGCCAAGAACCTCCGCGAGGCGATCGGCGCGAACACGGACCAGATCACCTCGGCGGGTCTGCAGGGCGTGACGGTGATCGTCGAGGCTCTCACGGGCATCCTGCTGACGATGTTCTCGACCCTCTTCCTGCTCTACGACGGCAAGCGAATCTGGGAGTGGTCGCTGAAGCTCGTCCCGGCCGCCGCCCGGACCGGGGTCGCGGGCGCCGGCCCGCGCGCGTGGCGCACGCTCACCGCCTACGTCCGCGGCACGGTGATAGTCGCCATGATCGACGCGATCTTCATCGGCCTGGGCCTCTACTTCCTCAAGGTCCCCATGGCCGTGCCGCTCGCCGTCTTCATCTTCCTCGGCGCGTTCATCCCGCTGGTGGGCGCGGTGATCTCCGGGGCGCTGGCGGTGGTGGTCGCGCTGGTGACCCAGGGCGTCTTCGTGGCCGTCATGACGCTCGTCGTGGTCCTCGCCGTCCAGCAGATCGAGGGCCACATCCTGCAGCCCTTCATCCTGGGCCGCGCGGTCCGCGTCCACCCCCTGGCGGTGGTCCTCTCGGTCGCCGCCGGTGGCATGGTCGCCGGCATCGGCGGAGCGGTCGTCGCGGTCCCGCTGGTCGCGGTGACCAACACGGTGGTCGTGTACCTGCGTTCGTACGCCGGTGAGGCGGAGCTCCGGCACACCCCCGAGCCCCGCGGCGCGACCGCGGTGGACGCCTCCCCGGCCCACCGGCCGACCTCGTAGCGAGCTCGAACGAAACGCACGGGGCCCCGCCCACCGACCTGGTGGGGGGGGGCCAGTTTATGCCTGTGGCGGACAACACCGCGAGGTGCCCCACCGCGTCCAGCGGGGGGGCGGCGGCC
>NZ_JBHYXD010000014.1:54869-59528 GCF_042751995.1 Streptomyces sp. NPDC059371
CCCCGCGGCGGGCCGCCGCGGCGGGGCCGCCCCCCGCCCCCCGGGCGCGACGCCGCGGCGCGAAAAACACCCCCGCGCGCGGCCCCCCCCACCGAGATGGTGGGCGGGGCCCTGTTTCTGCCTGTCGAGGACTACACGGCGAGGTGCGCCTCGGCGTCCAGCGTGGCGGCGACGGCCTGGAGCACGGCCGCGATCTTGAACGCCTCCTGGATCGTCTCCCGGTCGACGCCCGCCTTGCGGAGCACCTGCTCGTGGGAGTCGAGGCACTGGCCGCAGCCGTTGATCGCGGAGACGGCGAGCGACCACAGCTCGAAGTCGACCTTCTCCACACCCGGGTTGCCGATGACGTTCATCCGCAGACCGGCGCGCATCGTCCCGTACTCCGGGTCCGACAGCAGGTGCCGCGTCCGGTAGAAGACGTTGTTCATCGCCATGATCGCGGCGGCCGACTTGGCGGCGGTGTACGCCTCGGGCGACAACTGCGCCTTCGCCTCGGGCTCCAGCTCACGCAGCACCTGCGGGGACCGCGAGGCGATGGCGCAGGCCAGCACCGTGCCCCAGAGCTGCTGCTGCGGGAGGTCACTGTTGCCGATCACCGAACCGAGGTTCAGGCGCAGGTCCTTGGCGTAGTCCGGTATGGCGGACTTCAGTTCGTCGAGAGCCATGGAAGGTCACTCACCGGCCAGTAGCGCGACCGGGTCGAGGGTGGTCTCGCCCTTGGTCCAGTTGCACGGGCAGAGCTCGTCCGTCTGGAGAGCGTCGAGGACCCGCAGGACCTCCTTGGGGTTACGGCCGACGGAGCCGGCGGTCACCATGGAGAACTGGATCTCGTTGTTCTGGTCGACGATGAAGACGGCGCGCTTGGCGAAGCCGTCCTCGCCCTCGATGCCGAGGTCGCGCATGAGCTCGTGCTTCGAGTCGGCCATCATCGGGAACGGCAGGTCACGCAGGTCGTCGTGGTCCTTGCGCCAGGCGTGGTGCACGAACTCGGAGTCGCCGGAGAAGCCCAGCACCTGCGCGTCACGGTCGGCGAACTCGTCGTTCAGCTTGCCGAAGGCCGCGATCTCGGTGGGGCACACGAAGGTGAAGTCCTTGGGCCACGCGAAGACGATCTTCCACTTGCCCTCGTAGGTCTTGTGGTCGATCTGCTCGAACTCCTGGCCCTTCTCCAGCGAGACGCAGGCGGTCAGGTCGAACGTGGGGAACTGGTCACCGACAGTGAGCACAAACTCTCCTTGCAGCAAGGGACAGCCCTTTTTGGGGGCATTTCCCTAGGGGGTGGACTCTCCCGATCGTGGCACAGCCGGTATTGATTCGGGAAATAGCTACACTTGGTCGTGTTGATCGACTGCGGCTATCAGTGACGCCCGGTGAACCGACCAGGAAGGACGCGTACGGTCATGGCGAGCCCCACCGGCAGGGCGGGCGGCAAGGGCGGCGGGCGCCGTACCCCCAGCCTCGCGCAGCTCCGTGCCTTCACCGCCGTCGCCGAGCATCTGCACTTCCGGGACGCGGCCGCCGCGATCGGCATGAGCCAGCCCGCGCTGTCCGGTGCCGTCTCCGCGCTGGAGGCGACCCTCGGGGTGACCCTCCTGGAGCGTACGACCCGCAAAGTGCTCCTGTCGCCCGCCGGCGAGCGCCTCGCCGTACGCGCCAAGGCCGTACTGGCCGAGGTCGGCGCGCTGATGGAGGAGGCGGAGGCCGTACGGGCGCCGTTCACCGGGGCGCTGCGCCTGGGGGTCATCCCCACCGTCGCCCCCTACCTCCTGCCGACCGTCCTGCGTCTCGTCCACGACCGCTACCCCGACCTCGACCTCCAGGTGCACGAGGAGCAGACGGCCAGCCTGCTGGAGGGCCTGACGGTCGGCCGGCTCGACCTGCTGCTGCTCGCGGTCCCCCTCGGTGTCCCCGGTGTCGTCGAACTCCCGCTGTTCGACGAGGACTTCGTGCTGGTCACCCCGCTCGGCCACGGGCTCGGCGGGCAGGAGGGCATTCCGCGCGAGGCGCTGCGGGAACTGCGGCTGCTGCTGCTCGACGAGGGCCACTGCCTGCGCGACCAGGCCCTGGACATCTGCCGTGAGGCCGGGCGCGCCGACGCCCCCGTGACCACCACCGCCGCGGGCCTGTCGACCCTCGTCCAGCTCGTCGCCGGCGGTCTCGGGGTGACCCTGCTGCCCCGTACCGCCGTCAAGGTGGAGACGACCCGCAGCGATCAGCTCCTCACCGGGTACTTCGCGGACCCGGCGCCCACCCGGCGGATCGCGCTCGCGATGCGGTCGGGTGCCGCGCGGAGCACGGAGTACCAGGAACTCGCGGGGGCCCTGCGCGAGGCTCTGCGCCCCCTGCCCGTCCGGGTGTTGGGCGCGGAATCCTGAACTGCCGTACAGAGTCGGTCAATCGGGCGACCGATGACGTCCCGTGACAGCCGGGAAATCTCAAGTTCCGTCAGGTAGTGCGACTCCCGCTGGGTTATCCGCCCCGGCTGATACACATACCCCCTGAGGGTGATTCGTCAGGCGTCTGTGCGAAGTGCCGGAAGTTCCAAGGGGAGTGATGACGGGCATTCGGGATTCCCTTGGCAGGGTCGGATACGACCTGCTGTCGCACGCACTGAGCGAATGCCGGAGCACACGGGCGACGGGGAAAGTGCGGGTGTCCGGAAAACCCGGGGGAGTCTTCCATCTCCGTGACGGGGCTGTCGTCGCCGTCGAAAGTCCCGGCGCCCCGGGTGCCGAGGCGCGGCTGCTGCGCTCCGGCCGGGTCAGCGGCGAGCAGTGGGCCGAACTGCTCCGCGAGTCCGGCGGTACCCGGTGGCCCGAGGCCGGACTGATCGCGCACGGATACGCGGGGGCCGCACAGCTCCGGGTCGTCTGCATGATGGCGATGCAGGACGCGGCGTTCGCCGTCGTGGCCGGTGACGTGGAGGCGTGCGACCCGCTCGACGCAGCCTTCGAGCCGTACGCGCCGGTCGTCCTCGGCGAGACCCCCGGGCGGCTGCTGCAGGACGCGGCGAGGAAGCTGGCGGCCGTCGCCGCCCTGCCGCGGCCCGTACGGCCGGACCGGGAACGCCCCGTGCCGGCCGCGGTGCCGGACGAGATACGCGAGCGGCTCCCGCCACCGCACAAGGAGTTGCTGGCCCATGCCGACGGCCGCCGGACCGCCCGCGACATCGCCTTCGCGACCGGGCTCGGCGCCTACACCGTCACGGTGGGGGTGGCCCGCATGCTCGGCGAGGGGCTGCTGGAACTGCCGGCGGAGTCCGATTCCGCCCCCCGCGTCACCGTGCGGGACCTGCCTACCGGAGCGCTCCGGCAGCGGCCCGCCGGGGCTCCGCCCGCCCTGGACCCCGAGCTGTTCTCCGCCCTGTCCTCCGCTGTGGCCGCCGGAGAGCCCGCGGCACCGGAGCCCCGGCCGGCGCCCGGCCCGCCACCCGGGGCGATCGCTCCGGCCCTGCCCCGCAGAGAGCCCGGCGCGCATGCCCCGTCGCTGCCCCGCCGTGAGCCCGGCGCGAGCGGAATAGCCGAAACCCTCGCCCCCGAAAGGGCCGGGGCGAGCTGGAAAGGATTCTTCCGGCTGCGCCACCGGATCTGGACCCCGGACTCCGGAACGTAGAACCGAAATGCCTGTCAACGATCGAATGCGCACCATCATCAGGGAGTTCAACGCATGAATCACGAGGCACTGGCCAGGGAAATGAGGGAACTCCGGGAACAGGTGCCCGGAATCACCGACACGGCGGTGGCGGCCGCCGACGGAATGCTCATCGCGGCCGACACCGCCGACATGATCGATCCGGAGAGCCTCGCCGCGATCGCCGCCGCGGGACTCGGCATCGCCCGCCGCGCGACGGCGGTGACCGGCCGGGGAGCGTTCCGCCAGACCGTGACCTACGGCAGTCAGGGCCTCGCGGCCTTCTACGCGGTCGGCGACACCGCGCTGATGATCGTCCTCGGCGACGAGGGCATCGACCTCGAACGGCTCCACGAGCAGACCCGGCCGGCTCTCGGCCGCATCGGATCGATTCTCACCGGGACCGGCCCCGACCCGCTCGCCGGGACACCAGCCGAGCCCGATCCGCCCGCCGCGGCTCCCGACGCACTCGTCGGAGCCGTGACCGACACCGCGACCGAAGGGGTATGACGACATGGCCACCAAGCGAATGACACCCGGGTTCTCCGACCAGATCATGGGCCTGGTCAAATCACTGCGCACCGACGCCCCGGACTGCGTCGCCTCCGGAGCGGTCGACATGTCGACCGGAATGCTGCTGAGTTACGAGACCGTCGACAACCATCCGCCGGAGGTCCTGGACCTGCTCGCGGGCGCGACCCTCGACCTGTTCCAGGGGCGTACGGTCCAGATGATCGAGGACGTCTTCAAGGAGCGGCGCGGCATCGAGTCCGACTCGCACTTCTTCCAGGAGATCCTGGTCAACAGCGACAACCTCACCCATCTGTTCGTGCGGATGAGCGACCAGCAGGACGTGGTCGCCGTGGTCGTCTGCCGCAAGTCGGTGAACGTCGGCATGCTCTTCGCCCAGGTCCGCCGCGTGGTGAAGGAGTACAGCATGTGAACGCCGACCGGGGGGGCCCCCCCCGGGGGGGGGGGGCCCCCCGGCCCCGCCCCCCGGGGCGGGCGGGGGGCGGGGGGGTGAAAACA
>NZ_JBHYXD010000014.1:59538-76348 GCF_042751995.1 Streptomyces sp. NPDC059371
CCCCTCCCCTCCGTCTCCCCCCCCAGCCCCTCTGTTTCTCCATCTCCAACCTCTCCCCCCCCCCCCTCTCCCCCCCCCGGTCGCGCGCCCCCCCCCCCCGCGACGGCACCCGGGGCGCGGACGGTGTCCCGCCGTGCCCGTGTCCGTGTCCGTCCGCGGTCCTACTCCGTGCGCAGTCCGTCCGGCCGCATCAGCCGGATCAGCGGCGGCAGGCTGAGCAGGGTCACCAGGAGCACGACACCCGCGCCGATACCGGTCATCGACAGCACACTCGCCCAGTCCACGCTCACCGAGGTCCCCGTCATCTTGAGCAGGACCGTGCCGAGGGTGAGCCCCACGACGGCCGCGAGCCCGAGCCCCAGCGCGATCGGGATCGCGGTCTGCCACAGCACCGACATGCTCAGGGTGCGGCGCCGGGTGCCGAAGGCGACCAGCGCCGACAGCAGCTTCTTGCGCTCGCGGAGCTGTTCGAGCTGGGAGATCAGCAGGCTCGCGCCGATCAGCACGAGGACGCAGGCGGCGCCGACGGACAGGCCCGTGCGGATGGACGTGAACTTCTGGGACTGGGTCGTCGCCGTCCAGACGGTGGCGTCGGCCAGGGGGCCGATCCTCGCGGCGCTGTTGCGGACCAGTTCGATGGCATCCGGCACCGACTCGTCGAGCTGGACGTAGACCGTCGTGTGCGTGACGGACGCGGCCCGCCCGGGCAGCGCGCCGGGTGTGAAGAGGAAGCCGCCGAGTTCGCTGCCCGACGGGTCCTTGCGCAGACCGGCCGGCTTGACCCCCTTCGGCACCGTCCAGCCGATCTCCTCGCCCTTGCTGGAGGAGCCGTAGGACGGGTCGAACCAGAGCCTGGTGCCGGCCTTGTCGAGTTTCGCCGTGCTGGTGTCCCACGAGGCGTTCTCGACGGCGAAGATGTCACCGTCCCGGCAGGAGGGCAGCACGGCCGTCTCCCGCAGCGCCGCGCAGTCGCCGACCGTCGCCGTCGTCGAGTTCTCCGGCTCGTCGCGCCCGTCGCCCACGTCGGTCCGCGCCAGAGCGGTCAGGTGGGTGACGCCCTTCGTCCCGGACAGGTGCCGGACCGCCCGGGCCGACGAGACCCCGTCCGGCACGGCGACGGACATCTGGGCCCGGGTGAGGTCTTCCTTGCTGATCTTCGTGTAGTCGTCGTCGACCCCGGCGAACAGCATCTGCAGGGCTATCGCGCCGGCCACCGCCACCGCGATGCCGTTGACCAGCCGGGCCGCCGAGCCGCTGCTCAACTGAAGCCTGCGGATGGCCAGTTGCCAGGCAACGCCGCCGGAGTTCAGCCGGGCGACGACCGCCTCGACCACCCAGGGCAGCAGCGCGGTGATGCCGACCAGCAGCAGCAGGACGCCGCCGATGACGAGGTACTGGTTGAAGTTCCCGTTGGACCGCCCCTGCCCGATCATCGGGTAGAGCATCGCGAGACCGCCCAGCGGCAGCAGCAGCCGCCACCACAGCCGGCGCCGCGAGGGCCGCGCGGTGCGCACCACGCCGAGCGGCTCGATGACGACACCGCGCAGCGCGAGGAGCGTCACCGCGACCGCGGCGGACGGGACCGCGACGGCCACCAGCGCCACCAGCGCGGGCGACGGATCGAGGTCGGCCGGGAAGACGCTGATCCTGAAGACCATGATCAGTCCGGCGATCTGACGTCCGGCCAGGAAGAATCCCGCGCCGAGGACCAGCCCGAGCAGCGCTCCGGCCAGCGCCTCGCCGGCCGCGATCCGCCGGGTCATCCGCCCGTCCGCGCCGACCAGCCGCAGCGCCGCGAGCCGCCGGTCGCGCCGCTCGCCGCCGAACCGGACGGCGGCGGCGATGAACACGCCGACCGGCATGAGCAGTACGACGAAGACGATCAGGACGAGCAGCACCAGGACGGGGTCCATGGCCTCGGACTGTCCCGGGGAGCCGAACGTGTCGATGCGCTCGACCCGGCCGGTGCCGACACCGGACGCGGGCAGGCTCTTCGAGCCCGCGTAGTAGGCGAGCTCGTGCGGACCGACCAGCCCGGCGTCGGCGATCGTGCCGGTGACGCGGTATCCCAGACGCTCGCGCAGCAGCCTGCCGTCCGGGGACTTCAGCAGCCGGCCGAGAGCGGGCGACACGACCATGTCGCCGGGCGCGGGGAACGCGGACACGCCCGGCGGTAGCGGGGCCCGGGAGCCCTCGGGCCGGACCAGCCGGCCCCGTACGTCCTCGTCGCGGAAGGTGGTGTCCGTGTGCGCGACGATCAGCGTGCGGTCCGACTTCTTCTTGACCGTCGCGCTGTACGTGATGTCGCTGCGGGCGCTCTCCCGGTCGTGCCGGGAGGCCAGCGCGCTCGGCAGCGCGGTGGTGAGCAGCAGCAGCGCCACCCCGAGCCCGACTCCGACGGCCGTCAGCAGGACCCGCACCCAGGCCTCGCGGCCCCCGGTCACCGCGAACCTGGCGCCCATGGCGAGGTCGCGGGTCCACTGGCGGGCACTCATACGATCCGCTCCATGTCCCTGGACCTGCCGTCGCGTACGACGACCTCGCGGTCCGAGTAGGCGGCCACGCGCGCCTCGTGCGTGACGAGCACGACGGCGGCGTTCGTCGAACGGGCCGCGTCCGTCAGCAGCTCCATCACGCGCTCGCCGTTGAGGGAGTCGAGCGCGCCCGTCGGCTCGTCGGCGAACAGCACCCGGGGGCTGGTGACCAGCGAACGGGCGACGGCCACGCGCTGGCCCTGTCCGCCGGAGACCTCGCCGGGCCGCTTGTCCTTGAGGTCGTCGACCTCCAGGCGTTCCATCCAGGACAGCGCGGTGCGCTCGGCCTCCTTGCGGCCCGTGCCGTTCAGCCGCAGCGGCAGCGCGACGTTCTCGACACAGCTCAGCTCCGGTACGAGCTGGCCGAACTGGAAGACGAACCCGAACTCGGAGCGGCGCAGCGCACTGCGCTGGGCGTCGTTCATCGTCGCCATCTCGCGGCCGTCGTACGTGATCGAGCCGGAGTCGGGCGGGACGATGCCGGCGAGGCAGTGGAGCAGGGTGGACTTGCCGGAGCCGGAGGGGCCCATCACGGCGACGACCTCGCCGGGGTGGATGGAGAAGCCGGCACCGTCCAGCGCGGTGGTCGGGCCGTAGGTCTTGCGCAGCTCCGAGGCGGTGAGCAGGGAGCCGGGGGGAGGGGCGGCCGTGGTCATCGGGCCGTCACCGCCTCGGCGAGCCTGTCGAGGCGCGCGGCCGTCAGTTCCAGCCATCGCAGATCGGCCTCCAGATGGAAGAGGGCGTGGTCGCAGATGAGCTGGTCGGCCAGGTCGCCCTTGCGCTTGCGCTCGGTCAGCATGCGCATCATCCGCAGATGCTCCGAGCGCTGGGTGTCGAGGAGCTCGCTCGCGTCGCGGTGGGTCAGCAGGGCGAGGACGACCTTCGTGTACAGGGTCGACTGGAGGTACGGCTCGGGCGTCTCCGGCGTCGCGAGCCAGCGCTGCACGTCGGTGACGCCGGCCTCGGTGATCGCGTACCGCTTGCGCTCGGGCCCGTCGCCCGCCTCGATCCCGTCGATTTCGACGAGCCCGTTCTTCAGCAGCCGTGACATCGTCGAGTAGACCTGGCCGTAGTGCAGAGGCCGGTCGTGACCGAATTTCTCGTCGAAGGCCCGCTTCAGGTCGTAACCGTGGCGCGGCCCGGACTCCAGGAGCCCTAGAAGGGTGTGACCGATGGACATGCCGAGCACTCTACACACGGCGTATACACCACGTGTATACGCATCGCGTATAGGTCGCGTGAGAGAGGGGTCAGGCGCGGGGAACCCCCTGGTCACGGCCGATTGTCACGGTTCTGGAACCGTCGGCCGCTCCTTCCCGCTCCCGCCCCGTGCGCTCTCCCGCACGCGGGACGGCGCCCCGTGCCCCCGGGCGCCCGCCCTCCCGCGACCCGGGAGCGCGCGGCCCGGCGGGGACCCGGTCCGCGCGCCGGACGCCCGCTGTTCGTCGTCTCACTTTCTCCCGTCCCGGCAACCTTCCGGCCCTTTCGCACGTCGGATTCAGTGAGGCGGTGCCCATGGGCGTGCTGATTGTCACGTCCGGAAAAGGCCGGATCGGCGCCCCTTTGTCATAGCGCGCGGTGTTAGCTTGCTGAGCTGACCTGACCGGCGAACTTGTGTGCCACACGAGAATGAAGCGGAGCGGATCGACCCATGGGACGAGCTGAAGAGAGACGAGCGCGGCAGGCGCAGGGCCGCCGCGCGGCGCCCCAGCGCTCGTCCGGACACGAGTCCGCGGGCGCCGTGCCGGGGGCGAAGGCGGGTGGCAAGCCCCGCCGCACCGGCATACGGCGGTTCGTGAACTGGAAGACGCTCCTCGGGACGTTCTTCGGCTTCTGCCTGCTCGGCATGGGCGGCTTCATCGTGCTCTACATGGTCGTGTCGGTGCCCGAGGGCAACGCGGCCGCGAAGCGCCAGAGCAACATCTACAAGTACAGCGACGGCTCGATGCTCGGGCGCAGCGGCAAGGTCAACCGCGAGATAGTCGACCTGGACAAGGTGCCCAAGAGCGTCCAGAAGACGTTCGTCGCCGCCGAGAACAAGACCTTCTACGGCGACTCGGGCATCGACCTCAAGGGCACCGCCCGAGGTCTGATCAACACCCTGTCCGGCAAGGGCAAGCAGGGTGGTTCGACGATCACCCAGCAGTACGTCAAGAACTACTACCTCAGCCAGGACCAGACCGTCACGCGCAAGCTGAAGGAAATGGTCATCTCGCTGAAGGTGGACCGCAAGAAGTCCAAGGACGACATTCTCGCGGGCTACATCAACACCAGCTACTACGGCCGCAACGCGTACGGCATCCAGGCCGCGGCGCAGGCCTACTACCGCGTCGACGCCGAGGACCTCTCGGTCGGGCAGGGCGCCTACCTCGCCTCGCTGCTCCAGGCCCCGAGCCAGTACGACTGGGCGGTCGCCTCGAAGACCGGCAAGAGGCTCGTCGAGGCCCGCTGGAACTACACCCTCGACAACATGGTCGAGATGCACTGGCTCGACGCGGGCAAGCGCGCCGGCATGAAGTTCCCGGTCCCCAAGGAACCCAAGGGCGCGCCGGGCATGGAGGGCCAGACCGGCTATCTGGTGGAGGCGGCCAACAACGAGGTGGCCAAGCAGCTTGTCGCCCAGGGCACCGCCGAGGACCTGGACGACGCCAAGGCCCTGCTCACCGCGGGCGGCTGGACCATCACGCTCAACGTCGACAAGACCAAGCAGACGCTGCTGGAGAAGAGCGTCAAGCAGCAACTCACCAGCAAGCTGGACCCGAAGAAGCGCAAGGTCGACGCCAACGTCCAGGCCGGTGCCGTGTCGGTCGACCCGAAGACCGGCAAGATCCTCGCGATGTACGGCGGCGCGGACTACTTCAAGCACTACATCAACAACGCGACACGCCACGACTACCAGGCCGCGTCGACGTTCAAGCCGATGATCCTCGCGGCCGCCCTCGACCAGCAGGCCAAGACGCGTTCCGGGCAGCCGATCACCGCGAACACGATCTACGACGGAACCAACCGCCGTCCCGTCGTCGGCAGCGACATCGGCTTCGCTCCGCCGAACGAGGACGAGGCCAGCTACGGCCCCGTCACCGTGCAGACGGCGATGAACAAGTCCATCAACTCCGTCTTCGCGCAGATGGGCGTCGACGTCGGCATGGACAAGGTGCTGAAGGTCGCGGGCCAGCTCGGCATGAGCACCAAGGACCTCCAGGCGGTGCCCGCGCAGACCCTCGGCTCCATGGGCGCGAGCCCGCTGGAGATGGCGGGCGCCTACGCGACGCTCGACAACCACGGCAAGAAGGTCGCCCCGGCTCTCGTCGCCAAGGTCGAGCACAAGGACACCACGGTCGAGATGCCGGACCCGATCGGCGAGCAGGTCATCGACGAGGAGGCCGCCGACACGGTCACCTCGGTGCTGACCGGCGTGGTCGACGACGGTACGGCCAAGGAGTCCGTGGCGAACAACCCGGCCCGCGACGGCCAGCAGGTCGCAGGTAAGACGGGTACGTCGGACAAGAACAAGTCCGCCTGGTTCACCGGCTACACGCCGAAGCTGGTGACCTCGGTCCTGCTGTTCGGCGAGGACCCGAAGAGCCACGCCCATGTCCCGCTGTACGGGGCGGGTGGCGTGCCGCGCGTCAACGGTGGTGGTTTCCCGGCGAAGATCTGGGCGGCCTACACGTTCGAGGCGATGGCGGGGAAGGTCACCGAGTTCGACCTGAACACCACCTCGGGCGCGGCCGTGGCACCGACCGACCTGCCCACCGCCACCCGGACGCCGTCCAGCACGCCGTCGTCGACCCCGACGACCGAGGAGCCCTCGACGGAGCCGCCCACCACGAGCAGCCCGCCGAGCCCCACGGACGAGCCGACGACGTCCGAGCCGACGACGACAGCCCCGTCCACACCGACGAGTTCGCCCACCGATGACGTCCTCGACAATCCGTTCGGCCAGACGAGCCAGTAGCGCGCCGGCGCACACACGCCAGAAGGGCCCCCGGATCTCCGGGTGCCCTTCTGCTGTGCTCCGCGGTCGACGGCCCGTCATCGGGGTGCATGGACGCGTAGGAGGCCGGTCCCCTCGTGCGGGGACCGGCCCTCCGGCTAACCCCGGTTCAACTCGAACCAGACGACCTTTCCCGTGCTCAGCCGGGTCGCCCCCCACCGCCGCGCCAGCCGGTTCACCAGGAACAGCCCGCGACCGCCCTCGTCCGTGGCCCGCGCCTGCCGCAGCCGCGGAAGCTGGGGCACGTCGTCACCGACCTCGCAGCGCAGGACGTCCGTCCGCAGCAGCCGCAGCGTCACCGGCCGCGACGCGTACCGCACCGCGTTCGTCACGACCTCGCTGACCAGCAGCTCCACGGAATCGGTCATGTCCTCCATACCCCAGCGGGCCAGCGCCCGGCGGGCCAGGCGCCGGGCGCGGCCGGGCGCCGCGTCCTCCGGCTCAAGGAACCAGTACGCGACATCGCTCGGCGCGATCCCGTCGAACCGCGCGGCGAGCAGCGCGATGTCGTCGTCCCGGTCGCCCGGGCCGAGCATGTCGAGCACCTCGTCGCACAGCGCTTCCAGCGGCGGCGGATGATCCGGCCCGGTCAGCGCGGCGACCGCCGCGAGCTTCTCCCGAAGCTGCTCTATGCCCGTCCAGACGTCGCGGAGCCGCGACTCGACCAGACCGTCCGTGTACAGCAGGAGCGTCGCCCCGGCCGGCGCGTCCAGCTCCACCGCCTCGAAATCGACTCCGCCCACGCCGATGGGGGCGCCCGGCGGCACCCGCAGCACCTCGGCCCGACCGCCCAGATGCAGCAGCACCGGCGGCGGATGGCCCGCGTTGGCGATCGTGATCCGGTGCGACACCGGGTCGTAGACGGCGTACAGACAGGTCGCCATACGGTCGGTGCCGAGGCGCTGCGCCTGTTCGTCGAGATGGTGCAGCACCTCCTGCGGCGGCAGATCGAGCCCCGCGAGGGTCTGCGCCGTCGTCCGGAGCTGGCCCATGATCGCCGCCGACGTCATGGAGTGGCCCATCACGTCACCGACGACCAGCGCGACCCGGCTGCCGGGCAGCGGGATCGCGTCGTACCAGTCGCCGCCCACCCGGGCCGTCTCCGCGGCCGGCAGATAGCGGGACGCGAGCCGCACCCCCGTGGGCCGCGGCAGCGTCTCGGGCAGCATCGTGCGCTGCAGCTCGTCGGCGATGTACGCCTCACGGCCGTACAGCACCGCCTTGTCGATGCCGAGCGCGCTGTGCGTGGCGAGCTGCGCCGCGACCAGCAGATCGTCCGCCTCGAAGGCGAGCCGCTCCGGCCGGCGCAGGAACAGCGCCGCCCCGATCACCCGGCGCCGGCCGCGCAGCGGGGCGAGGATCGCGCGCTGACCGCTCGGCACCGGCAGATCGTCGCCGAGCAGCTCGGGCAGCGCGGCCCGGGCGGCGGGCGCGTCCGCGAACACCGGCCGCACGCCGCGCAGCACCTCGGCGAGCGCCCCGCCGGGACGCACCTCGCACAGCTCGGCCGTCATCGCCGACAGCTCGCTGGGCTCCGGACGCAGCGCGGGCAGGAAACCGCTCTCGGTGTCCCGCTCCTCGGGAATCCGGTCCGTGCGCCGCAGCCGCAGCACAAGAGGCCCCGTCGGCCGCTCGTCACCGACCGGCAGCGGGTCGCGCAGATAGACGAGGATCGCGTCGGAGAAGGTCGGCACGGTCGCCCGGCACAGCCCCATCACGATCTCGTCGAGGTCGATGCCCCGGGCGATCCGCCGGGTCGCGGCGCCCACGAAGCGCAGCCGGTCCCCGTCCCGCCGCATCGGCATCGGGCCGCCCGTGGGCACGCCCTGCCCACTACGGCGCTCCTTGCCGCCGGAGGCAGCCCGCGAGACCCGGCCCTGCTCGGCGTCCGGCTGGATCGGAATGCCCTCCGGCGCGGGCCGGGGGCGGTGGGTGTCGGGCTCGGTCACCGAGGGCTGCGAGTGCTCGGAGCCGGACCCGGAAGGGGCCGGCGAGGGCACGTCCGTGCCCGAGGACGCGGACATGCCGGGGCCGGGCACCTGACCGCCGGCCTTGCCGCGCTTGCCGCGCGGCTTCGACGCACCCGAAGCCCTCGGTGCGTCACCTGTGCGGGCCTGTACCGGTAACGCGCCGGAACCCGGGAGCTCGGACGGCGGCTCCGAGGTACGCAGGAGCGCCCCGCGAGGGTCCGCGGGGGCGGGCGCGCCGCTCTGCCGGCGCTCGTGCGAGGTGGGGTGCTCCGTCACGCGTGTCGAGTCCATCCGTCCGGGGCTGCGCGCCGTGCGCACAGTTCTTCCCGCAGCCCCGATACCCGGAATGTGTGCCCCAGGAACGGATTCTGCGTGTCGTCAGGGCCGGGACCGACGGCGCGAACGGCCGCCGCCCGGCACGGTACGGCTCGCCCACGGCCGAAAACGGCCCGTGCCGGCAGCGGGGCGGAGACCGAAGCCCCGGCCCGTGCGACCGTCGTGGCGAGCCCGCGCGGTGCGACCGGTCTCTGGCCGGCCACGCCGCCGTACGCCTCGTACCCCTCGCTCACGTCTTGCCGCCCCTCGGTGACATATGGTCAAGCCCGGCTCATCCTGCGGGAGTTGTCGCTGCCGTGTGCCCTTGCGGAAGACGATCCTACGGTTGTACCACGGGGGCGCATCAAGGGTCTCATGAGGACACGTGCGCGGGCGTACGGTCCCAGTCATCCGGCAGAGCGGGAACCGGCCAGCCCGGATCCGGCCTCCAGTGCTGCCATCCGTCCGAGAACGGCGCGCCCCAGGCACGGATCACCTCCACCGCCGACCACCCCGCTTCCCTTACCTGTGCAGCCAGTTGAGCATCCATCAGACCGGCCCGCTGCGCCATGGCGAATTCGTCCTCGTCGAGCCAGCACCAACTGCGGTCCGGGTGGACCGAGATGTCGAGGAAGTGGTCCTCGGAGTCCACTCCGCCCGCCCAACGGGTCAGTGGGGCCTCCAGATTCACGTACCAGTTCTTGAAACGCCAGCCCTGTTCCCAGAACAGCCACACCGACCAGGCCTCGCCCGGCCGCGCCAGCTTCAGCACACCGGTCCCGGACCAGCGGCCGCGCCCCACCGCGCGAGGCTTCGTGTAGCGCGACTCCAGCGGTTCCCCATGCACCGGCGAGCCGTCGGCGAGCACGGGCTTCACGCATTCCGTGCCCGGCGCCATCCACACCGCGAGCAGGTCGGCGTCGTCACGTACGACCGTCACGGGACGGCAGATGTGGACGCTGTCGCCGCCGTTCTCCCGGTACCGCCACAGGATCGTGTGCCCGGGCTCCCAGTACGCCGCCGGCCCGTCCGCTTCCGCTCGTCTCACCGCTCCACCCTCTGCCATGACCAGATATTAGGTGCCCCAGGCATACGACGCTGCGGCGATCGTCACGGTTCACGCCATCGGGAACGCGCTGTTACGGAGACGTCATCAGGCGTTTCTCCACGAGCCCGCGCTGTTACGGGTGTGTCATCCGCAGGACATCCAGGGCCTCGTCCAACTGTTCCTCGGTCAGGTCCCCGCGCTCCACGTACCCCGATTCCAGCACCACCCGGCGGATCGTCTTGCGCTCCGCCAGCGCCTTCTTCGCGACCTTGGCGGCCTCCTCGTACCCGATGTACCTGTTCAGCGGCGTCACCACGGACGGCGACGACTCCGCGTACTCCCGGGCCCGCTCGCGGTGCGCGACGATCCCGTCGACCGTGCGGTCGGCCAGCAGCCGCGAGACGTTCGCGAGCAGCCGGACCGACTCCAGCACGTTCTTCGCGATCACCGGCAGCATCACGTTCAGCTCGAAGTTCCCGGCCGCGCCCGCGGCGGCGACGGTCGCGTCGTTCCCCGTGACCTGCGCGGCGACCATCAGCACCGCCTCGGGAATCACCGGGTTCACCTTGCCCGGCATGATCGAGGAGCCGGGCTGGAGATCCGGGAGGCTGATCTCGGCCAGTCCGGTGCGCGGCCCGGAGGCCATCCACCGCAGATCGTTCGCGATCTTCGTCAGTCCGACGGCGATGGTCCGCAGCTGACCGCTCGTCTCCACGATCCCGTCGCGCGCCCCCTGCGCCTCGAAGTGGTCGCGGGCCTCCGTCAGCGGCAGCCCGGTCGCCCGCGCCACCTCCGCGATCACCGCGGCGGAGAACCCGGGCGGGGTGTTGATCCCCGTCCCCACGGCCGTTCCCCCGAGCGGCAGTTCGGCCAGCCGCGGCAGCGAGGACTCCAGCCGCTCGACCCCGTACCGCACCTGGGCCGCGTACCCCCCGAACTCCTGGCCGAGTGTCACCGGCGTCGCGTCCATGAGATGCGTGCGCCCCGACTTCACGACATCGGCGAACTCCCGCGCCTTGCGCTCCAGCGAGGCGCCCAGATGTTCCAGCGCGGGCACGAGATCGCGGGTGACGGCGGCGGTCGCGGCGATGTGGATGGAGGACGGGAACACGTCGTTGCTCGACTGCGAGGCGTTCACGTCGTCATTGGGGTGGACGTCCTTGCCCAGCCTCTCTCCGGCGAGCGTGGCGATCACCTCGTTGGCGTTCATGTTGGAGGAGGTGCCCGAGCCGGTCTGGAAGACGTCGACCGGGAAGTGCGCGTCCCAGCGCCCCTCGGCGACCTCCGCCGCCGCCCCCTGGATCGCCTCGGCGATATCCGCGCCGATCACGCCCAGCTCGCCGTTCACCTTCGCGGCGGCCCCCTTGATCCGGGCGAGCGCCTCGATGTGCGCGCGCTCCAGGTGCTGCCCCGAGATGGGGAAGTTCTCCACGGCGCGCTGTGTCTGCGCCCGCCACTTCGCCTCCGCCGGTACCCGCACCTCCCCCATGGAGTCGTGCTCGATCCGGTACGCGCCTTCGCCCTGGCCATCCGCCATTGGTGACACCTCCATGGGAGACAGCATCCCGGAGCCCGCCGGTGTTCCCGCCCGGCGCGCGCGAGGGGCGGGTGTGCGGGAGCGGCCGTGCCGCACGGACGGCCGCGGGAGCGGCCGTGACGCACGACGGGGGACGGGCCGGAACGCACGAACGGCCGCCTCGTCGACGGCCGTTCCCCGCTTTTGCGGCGTCACGCGCGTGTCACCCGTACGGCGTCACCCCGCGAGGCGGACGCCGTACGGGCGCGCACTACGCCAGTCCGGGGCCGCGCACCGGGATCGTGGTGAAGGTCGGGGCGGGGGCGGGGTCCTGGAAGAAGTCGTTGCCCTTGTCGTCGACGACGACGAAGGCCGGGAAGTCCTCGACCTCGATCTTCCAGACGGCCTCCATGCCGAGCTCCTCGTACTCGACGACCTCGACCTTCTTGATGCAGTCCTGGGCCAGACGGGCGGCCGGTCCGCCGATGGAGCCGAGGTAGAACCCGCCGTGCGCGTCGCACGCGTCGGTGACCTGCTTGCTGCGGTTGCCCTTGGCGAGCATCACCTTGGAGCCGCCCGCCGCCTGGAACTGCTCGACGTAGGAGTCCATGCGGCCGGCCGTGGTCGGGCCGAAGGAGCCGGACGCGTAGCCCGCGGGCGTCTTGGCCGGGCCCGCGTAGTACACCGGGTGGTCCTTCAGGTACTGCGGCATCTCCTCGCCCGCGTCCAGCCGCTCCTTGATCTTGGCGTGCGCGATGTCGCGCGCCACGACGAGCGGGCCGGAGAGCGAGAGACGGGTCTTGACCGGGTACTTGGAGAGCTCCGCGAGGATCGACTCCATCGGCTGGTTCAGGTCGATCCGGACGACGTCGCCGTCCTGCTCCAGGTGCTCGTCCGTGGTCTCCGGCAGGAAGCGCGCCGGGTCGGTCTCCAGCTGCTCAAGGAACACGCCCTCGGCGGTGATCTTCGCGACGGCCTGGCGGTCGGCCGAGCAGGACACCGCGATCGCGACCGGGCAGGACGCGCCGTGGCGGGGCAGGCGCACCACCCGTACGTCGTGGCAGAAGTACTTGCCGCCGAACTGCGCGCCGATGCCGATCTTCTGGGTCAGCTCGAAGACCTTCTCCTCCAGCTCCTTGTCCCGGAAGCCGTGGCCGAGCTCGGAGCCCTCCGACGGGATCTCGTCCAGGTAGTGCGCGGAGGCGTACTTCGCGGTCTTCAGCGCGTACTCGGCGCTCGTGCCGCCGACGACGATCGCCAGGTGGTACGGCGGGCACGCGGCCGTCCCCAGCGAGCGGATCTTCTCCTCCAGGAACTTCATCATGGAGCCCTCGTTGAGGACCGCCTTCGTCTCCTGGTAGAGGAACGACTTGTTGGCCGAGCCGCCGCCCTTGGCCATGAACAGGAACTTGTAGGCGCCGCCGTCGGTGGCGTACAGCTCGATCTGCGCCGGCAGGTTCGAGCCCGTGTTCTTCTCGTCCCACATGGTCAGCGGGGCCATCTGCGAATAGCGCAGGTTCAGGTTCTTGTACGCGTCGTAGATGCCGCGCGAGAGGGCCGCCTCGTCGCCGCCCTCGGTGAGCACGTTCTGGCCGCGCTTGCCCATGACGATCGCGGTGCCGGTGTCCTGGCACATGGGCAGGACGCCCGCGGCCGCGATGTTCGCGTTCTTCAGCAGGTCCAGGGCGACGAACTTGTCGTTCGCCGAGGCCTCCGGGTCGTCGATGATGCGACGGAGCTGGGAGAGGTGCGCCGGGCGCAGGTAGTGCTGGATGTCGTGGATGGCCTCCGTGGCGAGCTTGCGCAGCGCCTCCGGGTCCACCTTGAGGAATGTGCGCCCGTCGGCCTCGAAGGTGGAGACACCCTCGGAGGTCACCAGCCGGTACGGGGTGGTGTCCTCTCCCTGGGGGAGCAGATCGGTGTACGCGAACTCAGGCATCTCGCCTATTCCTCACTCGACAGTCAGCTTTTTCGGGGCTCGGTCGCCTCGGGCGCACCCCTTCGGCTCACTCGCCTGAGGCCGGCCGTCATCGGCAGCGTCCACCAGCGTAGAACCTGAGACGGACGCCGAGGCTGTGAGGTAAGGCTCAGTTCGGACACCGGACCGTCGGTTCCGGGGGAGGACGGGTTTCCCGCGGGCGGCGCGCGAGGGGTAGTCGCGATCTATCGCGTTTGGGTACGCTGTCGCCGTGGACCTTCAAAAGAGCCCCGACGCGAGTGCCGCCACGGCGGCGAAGCCGGCCGAGCTGCGTGCCTCGGACGCCGACCGCGACCGGATCACCGACATCCTGCGCGAGGCCGTCGCCGAGGGGCGCCTGACCGCGGAGGAGCATGCCGAGCGCGTCGAGGGCGTGCTGGCCACCAAGACGGTCGGCGAACTCGACCAGTTCGTCCGTGACCTGCCCGCCGCCCACACGGGCCGCGCGGCCTCCGCGTACACCTCGGCGCCGAACCGCCCCACCCAGGGCGCGATCCCGGCGGAGGCCGACGAGAACGTGGTGGCGGTCTTCAGCTCCGCCGTCCGCAAGGGCCGCTGGCGGGCGGGCCGGCGCATCCACGCGTACTCGGTGTTCGGCAACGTCGAGATCGACCTGAGCGAGGCGATCTTCGAGTACCAGCAGGTCGTGATCAAGGCGATCTCGGTGTTCGGCAACGTCGAGATCTTCGTGCCGGAGAACGTCTCGCTGCGCGGCAGCGGCGGCGGCGTGCTCGGCAACTTCGAGGTGGACACGCTGGACTCGGGCGACCCCGACGCGCCCGTGGTCTACGTCGACGGCCTCGCCGTCCTGGGGAACGTCGAGGCGCGGCCCAGGCGCGGCAAGCTCATCGCGGACATCCTCGACCGGGTCACCAGCCGGGTGAACGAGCGCGTGGCGGACCGGCTGGACCGGAGTTTGCGCAAGCATCTCGACCGTTGACGCTCGTGAATATGCGGGCGGCGGATGCGGCCGGTCCGCGGCGGACGATCGATCACGCGTGAGAACGGCCGGGCTTCGGTACGCAGTGCATAGGCGCGCGCACAGCGGGTAGGGCTTGCTGCATCGTCTCTTGGAGGGCGCTGTGGAACTTCCCCGGCGCCCGGCACGCTCGCGAAGCCGTCGTCAGGAGTAGACCGTGCTGCAACCGCCGCATCAGTCCCTGCAGGTAGCTGCCGTTCCGGCCCAGCGGGCGCCCGTGCGGGACAGGGATCAGGAAGCGCCATGGCACACCGAGGCGGTGTGCAGGCGTGACGAAGCCGGCCTGTTCTTCGCCCCCTCCAAGGAGCCGACCGCTTCACGCCTCTCGCGTGAGGAGGCGGCCAAGCGCGTCTGCGCCCGCTGTCCGGTCATGGTCGAGTGCCGCGAACACGCGTTGCTGCAACCCGAGCCGTACGGCGTCTGGGGCGGCCTGACCGCCGCCGAGCGCCGCGTCGTGCTCGCCAGGCGCCGCCGCCGCGAGATGGAGCTGAAGAAGGCCGCCCACGGCACGATAGCCGCGGCCGGCTGACCCACCCCGGGAAGGCCGGGTCCCCCAGGGCGTGTCGCACGCCCTGGGCGCCGACACGGAAAAGGGGGCGCCCCTCCGCACAAGGGGCGCCCCTTCCGCGCCTCGTGGGCGCCCGGCCCGTGGGGCCGGTGGTCCTACTTGGCGCGGTCGAAGTCGATCGCGCTGTACGCACGCAGCTTGCTCAGCCGGTGCTCGGACCGGATCTGGCGGACCGTGCCCGACTTGGAGCGCATCACGATCGACTCGGTCGTCGCGGTCTCGGAGCGGTAGCGCACTCCGCGCAGCAACTCGCCGTCGGTGATCCCGGTCGCGACGAAGAAGACGTTCTCGCCGGAGACCAGGTCGTTCGTGGTCAGGACGCGGTCGAGGTCGTGCCCGGCGTCGATCGCCCGCTGCCGCTCCTCGTCGTCCTTCGGCCACAGCTTGCCCTGGATGGTGCCGCCGAGGCACTTGACGGCGCAGGCCGAGATGATGCCCTCGGGCGTGCCGCCGATGCCGAGCAGCAGATCGATGCCCGTGCCCTCGCGCAGCGCGAGGATGGAGCCCGCGACGTCGCCGTCGGAGATCAGCTTGATGCGCGCGCCGGTCTCCCGGATCTCCTTGATGATCCCGTCGTGGCGCGGGCGGTCGAGGATGACGACCGTGACGTCCTCGGGCGTGACCCGCTTAGCCTTGGCGACCCGGCGGATGTTCACGGCCACGGACGCGTTGATGTCGACGAAGTCGGCGGCCTCGGGGCCGGTGACCAGCTTGTCCATGTAGAAGACCGCGGACGGGTCGAACATGGTGCCGCGGTCGGCGGCGGCGAGCACGGCGATCGCGTTCGTCATGCCCTTGGCGGTGAGCGTGGTTCCGTCGATCGGGTCGACGGCGATGTCGCACTCGGGGCCGGTCCCGTCGCCCACGCGCTCCCCGTTGAAGAGCATCGGGGCCTCGTCCTTCTCCCCCTCGCCGATGACGACGACGCCGTTCATCGAGACGGTGGAGACGAGGGTGCGCATGGCGCGGACGGCGGCGCCGTCGGCACCGTTCTTGTCGCCGCGGCCCACCCAGCGGCCCGCGGCCATCGCGGCGGCCTCGGTGACACGGACGAGTTCGAGGGCGAGGTTGCGGTCGGGGGCTTCCGACGGGACTTCGAGTTCGGAGGGCAGATGATGTTCGGTCATCGACACGCACCTTTCTGATACGACGACGGCCGGATGAGGGTGTGGCCCCGACTCTATCGCCCGGCTTACAAAATGAGCAGGGGGGCCCACGGATGAGCAGGCCAGGGCACCTGCGACGATAGGCGCGTGGCAGGTATGAAAGGCAAGCAGTCGGTCCGGGACATGATTCTTTCCCTGGGCCTCATCTCGCTCATGGCGGGTGTCATCTACATCTTCATTCCGCATGACGACTCCGAGCCCGATCTCAAGCGGGTCGACTACCAGGTCGAGCTGCTGACGGCTCGCCGCGCGGCGAGCTATCCCGTGGCGGCGCCCGAGGGTCTGCCGTCGGCGTGGAAGGCGACCTCGGTGCGGTACGACGGCAGTGAGTTCGACGCCTGGCATCTGGGCTTCCGTGCCCCCGACGGTCAGTACGTGGCGGTCGAGCAGTCCACTCAGCGGCCGGCCGTGTTCATCGACACCGCGAGCCAGGGCGCGCGGCAGACGAAGACCACCGAGCGCATCGGCGACCGGACCTGGCGGCACTACGAGGGCGACCACTACGACGCCCTGGTCCTGGAGGGCAAGGGCTCCACGACGGTGGTGACCGGCACCGGGTCGTTCGGCACGCTGGTGAAGCTGGCGGAGGCCCTGCGGACCTCGTAGCGCCCGTACGGCCTCGTAGAACCCCTCAAAGCATGGAGAAGGGGGGCCGGCGGGGGGGGGCGGGGGGGCGGGGGCGCGGGGGGGGGGCGGGGCGGGGGGGGCGGGGGGGTGGGGGTGGGGGGGAGGGCGCGGG
>NZ_JBHYXD010000014.1:76358-105972 GCF_042751995.1 Streptomyces sp. NPDC059371
CGGCCCGGGGGGGGTCCGCCCGGTGTGTTCGGGGGGGGGCGCCCGGGCGCCCCTGGGCCCCCCCTACCGCCCAATCAACCCCCAAAAACGTTGCCCCCGGCCCCCGGGGGGCGCCCGCGGGGCCCCCTTCTCGTTCGCTGGTGCCGTCGGTCAGACGGTCGTGATGACCTGGTCGGCCTCAAGGCGCGGGGAGCGCGGGAACCAGGCGTCGTCGCCCGGCTTGCCGATGTTGACGATCATCAGCGGGGTGTGGTCGTCGTCCAGGAACTCCTTCTGGACACCGGCGAGGTCGGCACCGGTCATCGGGCCCGCGGCGAGGCCGGCGGCGCGGACGCCGATGATGAAGTACGCGGCCTGGAGCGCGGCGTTCATCGCGGCGGCGCTCTCACGGACCGGGCGCTCGGAGAAGAAGAGGTCCTTGGCGGCGGGGAAGTGGGGGAGGAGCGCCGGCAGTTCCTCGTGGAACTCGTTGTCCGCGGAGAGGATCGCGACCAGCGGGGCGGCGGCGGTCTTCGCCTGGTTGCCCTCGGCGAGGTGTCCCACCAGGCGCTCACGGGCCTCGGGGGAGCGGACCAGGGTGATGCGCAGCGGCGACTGGTTGAAGGCGGTCGGGCCGTACTTGACCAGGTCGTAGATCGCCTGCACCTGCTCGTCGGTCACCGGCTCGTCGGTGAAGGTGTTCGCCGTGCGGGCCTCGCGGAACAGCAGGTCCTGAGCGGTGGGGTCAAGGACGAGAGACATGAAGAACCTTCTCGGTATGTGCGGTGGATCCGGGGGATCTGTTGGCGAGTACGACAGTACGCCGAGGAGGTTTAAAGTTCAACCAAAAGCGGGGCGTGGTGATCCGCTTCACAGGCGGAGGGATCGAAGAAGGGATCGAAAAAAGTGGGGCCCGCCGTCGCGCGGGCCCCACTGGAGTTACTCGGAACAGGACACCACCCGGACGCGGAGCCGCCCGTCAGCCGGGCGCGGAGCCGCCCGTCACGCGGAGCCCGAGTCGCTCGTCAGCCGGACGCGGAGCCGAGTCGCTCGTCACGCAGGCGCGGAGCCGCTCGTCAACCGGACGCGGAGCCACCCGTCACCCGGAGCCGGCAGCGCTCGTCACTCGGACCCGGAACCGGTGTCCTTGGCTCCTGCCTCGTCCTGGGACTCCTCGGCCAGAGCCGCGTCCAGACGGGCCCGAGCGCCCTCCAGCCAGCGCCGGCACACCTTGGCCAGCTCCTCGCCGCGTTCCCAGAGCGCCAGGGACTCCTCCAGGGTCGTACCGCCCGCCTCCAGACGGCGTACGACCTCGATCAGCTCGTCCCGCGCCTGCTCGTACCCGAGCGCCTCGTCCACCTTGCTGGTCATGCGCCCACCCTATGCATCGACTCGAACCGTGAATTCACCCTCGGCGACCCGCGCCCGCAGCGTCTCGTCCGCCGCCACCTCGGCCGGGTCCCGGACCACATGACCGTCGGCCCGCTGCAGCACCGCGTACCCCCGCTGGAGGGTCGCCGCGGGGGAGAGGGCCACCACGCGCGCGTGGGTGTGCGTCAGCTCCGAGTCCGCGCGGTCCAGCAGATGCCCGAGGGTGCGCCGGCCCCGGTCGAGCAGGGCCAGGACCTGGTCCGACCGCTCGTCGATCATCCGGTGCGGATCCTCCATCGAGGGCCGGGCCAGTGTGTGCGCGAGGCCGCGCTCCTCGCGGTCGATGAACGACCCCACGCAGCGCCGCGCGCGGTTCCGCAGCAACCGCACCCGCTCGTACTCCTCTCCGACGTCCGGCACGACCTTCTTGGCGGCGTCGGTCGGGGTGGAGGCCCTCAGGTCGGCCACGAGGTCGAGCAGCGGGCTGTCCGGCTCGTGCCCGATCGCCGACACCACCGGTGTGCGGCAGGCCGCGACCGTGCGGACGAGCTGCTCGTCGGAGAACGGCAGCAGGTCCTCCACACTGCCGCCGCCGCGCGCCACGACGATCACGTCGACCTCGTCGAGCGTGTCCAGCTCCTTCACCGCCTGCACCACCTGCGGTACGGCGTGGACGCCCTGCACGGCGACATTGCGGACCTCGAAGCGGACGGCGGGCCAGCGGTGCCGCGCGTTCTCCAGCACGTCACGTTCGGCCGCCGACGCGCGCCCGCACACCAGCCCGATGAGCTGCGGCAGGAACGGCAGCGCCTTCTTGCGGTCGGCGGCGAACAGCCCCTCGGCCGCCAGCGACTTCTTGAGCTGTTCGAGGCGGGCGAGGAGCTCTCCCACTCCCACCGGTTTGATCTCGGCGGCCCGCAGGGAGAGCTGCCCGCGCGGCGCGTACCACTCCGGCTTGGCGTGGACCACCACCCGGGCGCCCTCGCTCACGACGTCGGCGACCGCGTCGAAGACCTGTCGGTAGCAGGTCACGCCCACCGAGATGTCGTGCGACGGGTCGCGCAGCGTCAGGAAGACGACGCCCGCGCCGGGGCGCCGCGACAACTGGGTGATCTGCCCCTCGACCCACACCGCGCCGAGCCGGTCGATCCATCCCCCGATGAGCCGTGACACCTCGCCGACGGGCAGCGGAGCGTCCGCGGACGTGTTGAGAGCCATGCGCCCGAGGGTAGTGGGCCCCACCGACAACGCCCCCGCGCCCGGCACGAGTCGGACCACCCGGGCCCCGAACCCCGGCCGACAGGTCCGTCCTGATCGCGACGCGGTGAACGGCAGCCGCGCCGGAGCCGGGCGGCTGCGGCACGTCACCCGGCCGTGGCCCCCGCCCGCCCCCGTCGGGCGAACAGCACCACCAGCCCCGCCGCCAGCCACACGAGACCCGCCACCTGAGCCGTTCCCGACGCCTCGGCGATCACCGCGACGGTGACCGAGGCACCCAGGACCGGCAGGACCACGTGACGCCACCACACCACGGGCCCGCCACGGTGCCGTACGGCGAACCAGCCCACCACCGACGCGTGCAGCAGCGTGAACGCGGTCAGCGCGCCGATGTCGACCACCGAGACCAGCTTGTCGAGGCCGTCGTCGCGGCGCGCCGCCCAGATCGCGGCGACCGTCGTGATCACCGCCGCGCACAGCAGCGCCACGCGCGGCACCCCGGACCCGGTCCGCGCCAGCGCCCGCGGCAGCCGCCGGTCGCGCGCCATCGCGAAGACGACCCTGGCGGCCGCGGCCTGCCCGGCCAGCGCCGCGAAGGCCGCGCCGACCGCCTTGCTCAGGGCCACCAGGTTGTGCAGCCACGAGCCGGCGGCGGCGTCCACGGTGTCGTAGAACGCCGGACCCTGGAGAGCGGGTTCGGCGGCGAGCCGCGCGGACGGCAGCGGCTCCAGCAGCGCCGCCAGATAGCTCTGCGCCACGAACAGCACACCCGCGAGCGCCAGACAGCAGAGCACCGCGCGGGCCACCTTCTCCGAACCGCCCCTGACCTCCTCGGCGAAGGAGGCGATCGCGTCGAAACCCAGGAAGGACAGGACGGCGACCGAGACGGCGCCGGCCACCGCCGACAGCGCGAACGCGCCCTGCGTGCCGTCGCCCGACAGCGGGGACAGCCACCCGCGGTGCGCCCCGTCGCGCGCGAGCACCGCGGCCGCCGTCACGACGAAGACGACGAGGACCACGATCTCCATCGCGAGCACCAGGAACCCGACGCGCGCCGCCGTGCGGACCCCCAGGAGGTTGAGGGACGTCGTGACGACGACGGCGAGCGCGGTCCACACCCACCGGGACACCTCCGGGACCAGCGCGTTCATCGCGATCCCGGAGAACAGATAGGCCACCGCCGGGATGAGCAGATAGTCCAGCATCACCATCCACCCGGCGACGAACCCGGCCGCCGGGCCGAGCCCCGCGCGCGCGTAGGCGAACACCGAACCGGCCTGGGGGACCACCCGGACCATCTGGGCGTAGCTGAAGGCGGTGAACGCCATGGCGGCCGTCGCGACGACGTACACCAGCGCGACCGCCCCGTGCGACCTCGCGTCCAGCGTCCCGAAGATGCCGACCGGTGCCATCGGGGCCATGAACAGCAGCCCGTAGACGACCAGGTCCCGGAAGCCGAGGTTCCGGCGAAGGCCCCGCTCCGCCGGGTCCGCTTCGGCGGTGGTCGGCGCGTCGGACATCGTGCCTCCCGGGAATCGCCTGGTCCACCCCCAGCGGCTGTCCACAGTCTCTCCGAGGAGGCGATCCCCGACCCGCCGGACGCGGCCTTACGATGGGGGCATGACCGCTTCGCCTGGCCGCCGTGTCCTGCTCGCCGCCCCCCGTGGCTACTGCGCGGGCGTGGACCGCGCCGTGATCGCCGTCGAGAAGGCCCTCGAGCAGTACGGGGCTCCGATCTACGTCCGTCACGAGATCGTCCACAACAAGTACGTCGTGCAGACGCTGGAGAAGAAGGGCGCGATCTTCGTCGAGCGGACGGCGGAGGTCCCCGAGGGGTCCATCGTCATGTTCTCGGCGCACGGCGTCTCCCCCGTCGTCCACGACGAGGCCGCCGCCGGCAAGCTCGCCACCATCGACGCGACGTGCCCGCTGGTCACCAAGGTCCACAAGGAAGCCGTCCGCTTCGCCGGCGAGGACTTCGACATCCTCCTCATCGGGCACGAGGGCCACGAGGAGGTCATCGGCACCTCCGGCGAGGCACCCGACCACATCACCCTGGTCGACGGCCCCGAGGATGTCGCCAAGGTCGAGGTCCGCGACCCCTCCAGGGTCGTCTGGCTCTCCCAGACCACCCTCTCCGTCGACGAGACGATGGAGACGGTCGACGCCCTGAAGGAGAAGTTCCCGCTCCTCATCTCCCCGCCGAGCGACGACATCTGCTACGCCACGCAGAACCGTCAGCTCGCCGTGAAGCAGATGGGCGCGGAGGCCGAGCTGGTCATCGTCGTCGGATCGCGCAACTCCTCGAACTCGGTCCGGCTGGTCGAGGTCGCCAAGCTGGCCGGCGCCCGCGCCGCCTACCTGGTCGACTTCGCCGAGGAGATCGACGAGGCCTGGCTGGAGGGCGTGACCACGGTCGGTGTCACCTCCGGCGCCTCCGTCCCCGAGGTCCTCGTCGAGCAGGTCCTGGAGTTTCTGTCCGGGCGCGGCTTCGAGGACGTGGAGATCGTCAAGGCCGCCGAGGAGTCCATCACCTTCTCGCTCCCCAAGGAACTGCGCCGCGACCTGCGCGCGGAGGCGGCCGCACTGGTGGAGGCGCGCACCGGTGGTCCGTCCGGGAAGTGACATTCAGCCGTACGTCGTAACGTAGGGCCATGAAGATCTTCGGTGTGGACATTGGCGGATCCGGGATCAAGGGTGCCCCTGTGGACCTTGATCGCGGGGACCTGGCGGAGGAGCGCTGCAAGGTGCTCACCCCGCACCCGGCGACGCCCGACGCGGTGGCCGACGGCGTGAAGGACGTCATCGACCACTTCGGCTGGACGGGTCCGGTGGGCATCACGTTCCCCGGTGTGGTGACCGGCGGTTCCACCATCCGTACGGCGGCGAACGTCGACAAGTCCTGGATCGACACCGACGCGGGCGCGCTGCTCGGCGAGCGGCTGGGCGGTCTGCCGGTGACCGTGCTGAACGACGCCGACGCGGCGGGTGTCGCGGAGATGGAGTTCGGCGCGGGGAAGGGCCGCCGGGGCACGGTCATCCTGCTCACCTTCGGCACCGGCATCGGCAGCGCCGTCTTCACGGACGGTGAGCTGGTCCCGAACACCGAGCTGGGGCACCTGGAGCTGAACGGCCACGACGCCGAGAAGAGGGCCTCCACCAAGGCCAAGGAGGACCACGAGCTGACCTGGGAACACTGGTCGCGCCGGGTCACCAGATACCTCGCCCATGTCGAGATGCTGTTCTCCCCGGAGCTGTTCATCATCGGCGGCGGTGTCAGCCGCAAGTCCGAGAAGTTCCTGCCGCTGATCGAGGGCATCAAGGCGGAGATCGTCCCGGCGCAGCTCCAGAACAACGCCGGGATCGTGGGCGCGGCGATGCGGGCGGCGCAGATCGGCCGCTAGCGGCGACGGGCGGTACGAGAGGGCTGTCGGCCGACCGTACGAGGGCCGGCCGACGGACGGTACGGGGCGGGCGGCCGGAGTACGGGGGCCGGCGGGCCGGGTCAGCGGGCCTGTCTGCCGGGCGGTACGGCGCGTGGCCGCTCCCGCCGCTGGGCGGCCCGGCGGCGGGACATCAGGCCGATCCGGCGGACGGTCACGACGAGGACCGCGGCCAGCGTTCCCCCGTACAGCCAGCCCGCCTGCAGGGCGAGGGTGGTGACCAGGCCCATGAAGAAGCCGCCGAGGTCGCCTCCGCCGCCGTCGTCGGTGATCGGCGGCAGCCCGCAGGCGAAGGCGATCGGCAGGACCACGGGGGCCGTCACCAGGTCGCCGGGCCGCACCCACAGCGCGGTCAGCACGCACACCGGCAGGAACAGCACCCCGTACACCGTCGCCGACCCGCCGAACAGCAGGTGGTCGAGGCAGGCCAGCGCGAACATCGACGCGCCGCAGAACAGGCCGCCGCCGAGCCCGGTCAGCCGGGGCCTCGACGTCCGGCGCGGCTGCCGGACACCGGCGGGCGCGGGCCGCCCCGCCACGCGGCCGTCCCGCCCGACACCGCCGTTCGCCGCCCGCCCGGCCTGTGCCGGAACAGGTGCTCCGCGTCGCGGTCTGTTCTGAGGGGGACGCGTCCTGTGTTGCTCCACTGGACCAACTTAGGTCGTTTTATGTGTGGAACGGCTCATCGGACACGCCGGAGACCGGCCGAAGGCGAGGCCGTGGAATGAGCTTGGCCATGCGTTCGATACCTCGCGGGCGGGGGGTGACCCACGCCGTAGACTGGTGGATCGGCCCGCTCTTCTGGAGGGCCCTTCGCCCATCCTCTCGTACGGGAAGTCGCAACGTGTCGCTCACGATCGGAATCGTCGGTCTGCCCAATGTCGGCAAGTCGACCATGTTCAACGCCCTGACCAAGAACGACGTGCTCGCGGCCAACTACCCGTTCGCCACGATCGAGCCGAACGTCGGTGTGGTCGGCGTCCCGGACGCCCGTCTCACCAAGCTGGCCGAGATCTTCTCCTCGCAGAAGATCCTCCCGGCGACCGTCGACTTCGTCGACATCGCGGGCATCGTGAAGGGTGCCTCGGAGGGCGAGGGTCTCGGCAACAAGTTCCTCGCGAACATCCGTGAGTCGGACGCGATCTGCCAGGTCATCCGCGCCTTCAAGGACGAGAACGTCGTGCACGTCGACGGCAAGGTCTCACCCAAGGACGACATCGAGACGATCAACACCGAGCTGATCCTCGCCGACCTCCAGACGATCGAGAAGGTCCTGCCGCGCCTCCAGCGGGAGTCGCGCATCAAGAAGGACATCGGCCCGAAGGTCGCGGCGGTCGAGGCGGCGCAGGCGATCCTGGAGAAGGGCGACACCCTCTTCTCCGCGGGCATCGTCCAGGGCTCCGGCAACGAGGAGCTGCTGCACGACCTGCACCTGCTCACTACCAAACCGTTCCTGTACGTCTTCAACGTCGACGAGGACGAGCTGGTCGACGACGACTTCAAGGCCGAGCAGAGCGCCCTGGTCGCCCCCGCCGAGGCGATCTTCCTCAACGCCAAGCTCGAGGCGGACCTCGCCGAGCTCGACGAGGAGGACGCGAAGGAACTCCTGGAGTCGGTCGGCGTCCAGGAGCCCGGCATGGCGACCCTCGCCCGCGTCGGCTTCAACACCCTCGGCCTGCAGACCTACCTGACGGCAGGCCCCAAGGAATCCCGCGCCTGGACCATCAAGAAGGGCGCCACCGCCCCCGAGGCCGCCGGTGTCATCCACACCGACTTCCAGAAGGGCTTCATCAAGGCCGAGGTCATCTCCTTCGACGACCTGGTCGAGACCGGCTCGGTCGCCGAGGCCCGCGCCAAGGGCAAGGCCCGTATGGAGGGCAAGGACTACGTCATGCAGGACGGGGACGTGGTGGAGTTCCGCTTCAACGTGTAGCGGGCGCCGTCTCATCGCGGCGCCGATCCGGCAGACATGCGGATCAGAAGGGGTCCGGCCTTTCGGGGTCGGGCCCTTTGTCTTTCCCTTTGTCCTTCCCTGCCGGGGCGGCGCCTCGGAACCCCGACCCGTCCGACCGCGGGCGAAGAACCCGCGAGGTTGGCTACTAACGTCTATGTTGGTAACACTGAAGTTAGTGTCGTGGTGTCGTGTGTGGAGGTCGGCGGACGTGGTGGATTTCGTGGGCCGTCGCCAGGAGCTGGCGACGCTGGAGCGAGAGCTGCAGAAGGTGGCGGCAGGGCTTGGCGGGGAGCGGCCCGGGCGGTGCGTGATGTTGCGTGGGCGGCGCCGCGTGGGCAAGTCGCGACTCGTCGAGCGGTTTGCGGAGCGCTCCGGAGCTCCGTTCCTGTTCTACGCGGCGACCGGTGCGTCCCCCGGGAACGATCTGGCGCGACTGGCGCGGGACGCCCAGGCGTCGACGCTGCCGCTGGCGGGACTGGTGGCTGCCGCGCGGCCGGAGAGCTGGGACGCCGCGTTCGACGTGCTGGCCGCGGCGCTGCCCGCCGACCGGACGAGCGTGCTGGTCATCGACGAGGTGCCGTATCTGATGGACGCCGACGGCGCCTTCGAGGGGATACTGCAACGGGCCTGGGACCGGGTGCTGGAGACCAAGCCGGTGCTGCTGGTCCTCATCGGCTCCGATCTGTCGATGATGGAGGCGCTGAACAGCTACGGACGCCCCTTCCACCAGCGTGGCCGGGAGATGGTGCTGGGACCGCTGAACCCCGCCGAGGTCGGGCGGATGCTCGGGCTGGATCCGGCTGAAGCCTTCGACGCCGCGCTGGTCACCGGCGGGCTGCCGCTGATCTGCGCGGAATGGCCGCAGGGGGCGGGGCTCTGGGACTTCCTCGGCGAGGCGCTGAGCGACCCGGTCTCGGCCCTGCTGGTGTCGGCCGAGCGTTCGCTGGCGGCCGAGTTCCCCCCGCAGGCTCAGGCGCGTACGGTGCTGGCGGCCATCGGCAGTGGCGAGCGGACCTTCACCAACATCGCCCGCGCGGCGGGCGGAATCGGGGCCACGCCGCTGCAGCGATCCCTGGAACTGCTCACGGACAAGCGGATCGTCGCCGGGGAGTTGCCCGTGTCGCCGCGTCCGTCGAAGGATCGCCGCTATCGGGTCACAGATCCCTACCTGCGGTTCTGGCTGCACCTGCTCGGTCCCTCCATGGAGGAGATCGAGCGGGGGCGGGGTGATCTGACCTTGGCGCGGATCCGGGAGAACTGGGCCAGTTGGCGCGGCCGGGCGGTCGAGCCGCTCGTCCGTGAGGCGCTCGCCCGGATACTGCCCGACGACCGGCTCCCCGCGGCTCCCGCAGTGGGCGGCTACTGGACCCGGACCAACGACGTCGAGATCGACATCGTCGGGGCGGACCGCGCCCCCATCGCCGGGGAGTTGTTCTTCGTCGGCTCCGTCAAGTGGCTGGAGCGCTCACCCTTCGACCGGCACGACCTGGCGGCTCTCCACCGCCACCGGGCCGCCCTCACCGACGAACCCGTTCCCGTCGTGGCGGTCTCGCGCGGCGGGGTCGACTGTCCGGGCCTCGATGCCGCCTACGGCCCCGGCGACTTGCTGGCCGCCTGGCCGTTGTGAGCGGCGTACGGCGGGTGGGGTACGGGAGTCGCCGAAGCCGTCCGCCGGGGTTCAGGGCCGGGCCAGTCCCGTCTTCGCGCCGGCGCCGCACAGCGGGACCACCGCCTCCCGTCGGCCGAGGGCACCCTCGCGGATCGCCGCCCAGCAGGCCACGCCCGTCGACTCCACGTACAGGCCGCGCCCCGCGAGGTCCGTCTGTGCGTGGCGGATCTGGTCCTCCGTCACGGTCAGGAAGGCGCCCCCGGAGGCGCGTACCGCGCTCAGGATCTGGCGGGCCCGCAGCGGGTGCGGGATCGCGATGCCTTCGGCGAACGTGGGCGCCGTCGGGGTGACGCCGACGAGATCGTCCGCGCCCTCGGCCCAGGCGTGGGCCAGCGGGGCGACCGCGGCGGACTGGACGGCGTACAGGGCGGGCCTCTTGTCGATCAGCCCCGCCGCGTGTAGTTCGGCCACGGCGAGGGCGGCGCCGAGGAGTAGCGTGCCGTTGCCGACCGGCAGCACGACGGCGTCCGGCAGGCGGCCGCCGAGGTCCTCCCAGAGTTCGTGGACGTATGTCTTCGTGCCGTGCAGGAAGTACGGGTTGAAGACGTGTGAGGCGTAGAACACGCCCTTCTCGTCGGCCGCCTCGCGTGCCGCGCGTGCCGTCGCCTCGCGGTCGCCGTCGATCACCCGCAGCCGTGCCCCGTGCGCCTCGATCTGCTCCAGCTTCTTGGGCGAGGTGCCCTCGGGGACGTACACCGTGCACGGCAGCCCGGCCCGGGCGCAGTACGCGGCGACGGCCGTGCCCGCGTTGCCGCTGCTGTCCGCGAGCACCTGCCGGGGCCCGAGCCGCAGCGCCAGTTCGGCCAGGAGTACGGCCCCGCGGTCCTTGAACGAGAGCGTCGGCATCAGGAAGTCGAGCTTGGCGAGCACGCCCTCGCGCAGGGGGACCAGCGGAGTACGGCCCTCGCCGAGGCTGACCGTGGGCGCGGCCAGCGGCAGGCACTCCGCGTACCGCCACAGCGAGTTCACCCGGCCGGTGAGGGACGCGAGGGGAGCCGGTGTCGGCGCGAAGTCCAGGTCGAGCGGGCCGCGGCAGACCGGGCAGCACCAGGCGAGCGACCCGGCGGGGACGCGCGTGCCGTCCGTCGGGCAGAAGCAGTCCGGCAGTGCAGTCATGGGTGCAGGTTAGACGCGAGGGCCGGAGGACGGAGTGCTTCGAGGGTCCGGGGACGGAGCGCTTCGAGGGCCGGAGGACGGAGTGCTTCGAGGGTTCGAGGACGGAGCCCTTCGAGGGCCGGGGGACGGAGCGCTTCGAGGGTTCGGGGACGGCGTGCTTCGAGGGGCCGGGGCCGGAGCCCTTCGGGGGTCGGGGACCGGCCAAGCTCCGGCTGTCGTCCCGACAGCCCCTGTCACGACCCCGCCCGTGCAGTGCTTACGATGCGCCCAGCCATTCGGCAGTCGTACGCGCGTTCCATCACGGATGGATGAGGAGCAAGGGAAACCGTGGCCATACCCCCGCCGCCCGGACCGCAGCAGCCCGAGGGGCAGTACCCGCCGCCGGGGACCCCGCCGCATCCGCCCGCTCCGTACCCCCGATACCCCTCCCCGCAGGGCCCGTTCCAGCAGTCCGCGCAGCCGCCGTACGCGGGTTCGTACCAGCCCTGGGGGCAGGGCTACTCCCCGTACAACCGGCCCGTTCCCTTCAACGGGCTCGCGATCGCGGCGCTGGTCCTCGGCATCCTCTGCTTCCTGCCCGCCGTCGGACTGGTGCTCGGGATCGTGGCGCTCGTCCAGATCAAGCGGCGCGGCGAGCGCGGCAAGGGCATGGCGGTGGCCGGCATGGTCATGTCGTCGATCGGTGTCGTGCTGCTCGCGCTCACGGTCGCCACCGGGGGAGCGCGCGCGTTCTGGGAGGGCTTCGAGGACGCGGGCGGCGGCTCGGCGTTCTCGCTGGAGCTGGGCGAGTGCTTCGACACGCCGGGCGGCTCCCTGAAGGGTCTGGCGATCGACGTCGACAAGGTGCCGTGCACGGGCGAGCACGACGCCGAGGTGTTCGCGGACTTCGAGATGGCCGAGGGCGACTACCCGGGACAGGACGCGCTCGCCGACGAAGCCGACCGGCGGTGCTATCTGCTCAGGAACACCTACGCGATGGACTCCTGGGCCGTCCCGGGCGACGTCGCCGTGTACTCCTTCACGCCGACGGCGCAGAGCTGGCGCACCGGCGACCGCGAGGTGAGCTGCCTGTTCGGGAACACCGACGAGGAGAGCGGCCTGACGGGCTCCCTGCGCAACGACCAGCTCACGCTGGACGCCGACCAGTACTCCTATCTGAGCTCGGCGGCGGCCATCGACAACGCGCTGGACGGGATACCCGACACCGAGTACATCGACGACGACCTGCCCGGCTACAAGGAGTGGGCGGACCACGTGTCGGAGGCGTTGGCCTGGGAGGCGGACGGGCTGCCCGCCCACAGGTTCGCGCCGGACGCCGCCAAGCTCGTCGCGGTCCTGGCCAAGGACCTGGAGCGCTCGGCGAAGGAATGGGCGAAGGCCGCGGACGCGCCGGACGTGGACACCTTCTCCGAGCACTACGAGAAGGCCCTGAAGCTCATCGACCCCAAGAAGACGGTCACCACCCGCAAGGCTCTGGGGCTCGCCACCACCCCGCCGGTGTACGGCGACGGAGGGGGCACCGGTAGCGGCGGCGAAGGCGGTGCCGGAATCGAGGTGTGACGGCGGCCACAGTGGGGAGAAAGTGCCTGCGTAATGCCCTCAAGGGCGCGCTTCATCACTTCGAGTGATTCTCTGGCCTTCGCTTGCATGGCACAACCCACGGTTGCCACGCTGTTGCTGTCTGTACAACCTGATGGGAGCGGCTAAGTGACATTCGGTGAGCAGCCGGCGTATCTGCGCGTCGCGGGTGATCTCCGCAAGAAGATTGTCGACGGCTCGCTGCCACCGCACACCCGGCTCCCGTCGCAGGCCAGGATCCGCGAGGAGTACGGAGTCTCGGACACCGTCGCCCTGGAAGCGCGCAAGGTGCTGATGGCCGAGGGTCTGGTCGAGGGCCGCTCCGGCTCGGGCACGTACGTCCGCGAGCGGCCGGTGCCGCGCCGTGTGGCCCGCTCCGGATACCGGCCGGACAGCGGTGCCACCCCCTTCCGCCAGGAGCAGGCCGACTTCGGGGTGCGCGGCACCTGGGAGTCCCGCAGCCGGCAGGTCGAGGCGAGCGGCGCGATCGCCGAGCGGCTGGCCATCCAGCCGGGCGACCGCGTGATGTGCACGAACTACGTCTACCGCGACGGCGGCGAGGCGATGATGCTCTCCACGTCCTGGGAGCCGCTCGCCGTGACCGGGCGTACGCCGGTGATGCTCCCCGAGGAGGGCCCGCTCGGCGGCATGGGTGTCGTCGAGCGCATGGCGGCCATCGACGTGATCGTGGACAACGTCACCGAGGAGGTCGGCGCGCGCCCCGGACTCGCCGAGGAACTCCTGGCGCTGGGTGGCGTGCCCGGGCATGTGGTCGTCGTCATCCAGCGCACGTTCTACGCCTCGGGCCGCCCGGTGGAGACGGCGGACGTGGTGGTCCCGGCGGACCGCTACCGGATCGCCTACCACCTGCCGGTGAAGTGACCGCGCGTCACCCGGCCCGCTCGTGAGCCCGGTTGGAATCTGGCCTTTCTCAAGTGAGGGACCGGGGAACGACTTCGCCCTGCTCGCGGGCGCGCGAGGAGTCGTGAGCGGCGCGTTCGACGGCGCGCGCCCCCCGGGCCGGCGCTCCTTACTGGCCGGTTGCGTACCTCTTTGTGTAAACCCGTGTTCGCTGCGTGAAGGTAAGGCGTACGCTCGGGCATATGCGGATTGCGGTTTCGATGGAATGCGGGGTTCGACGGGGGCCCGGGGCGGGAAGTGGAGGGGCGCTATGAACGACAGCACGATCACGCTTCCCTGGCTCGTCATACGGCAGGACGACAACGGCAACCGCTATCGCGTGGGCAGGTACGCGACCAGGGCCGAGGCCCAGAAGATCGCGGACAGCCTCGACGAACGCGGGCACAAGCAGCTCTACTGGGTCGAGCGGATCGGGTCGAACGGAACCCCCTGATGCACCGGGAGCCGGACCTCGTCCCGCTCCCGTAGGCTCCGGCGCATGACGGAACGGATCGTGGTGGTCGCGGGCGCCCTCGTGCGCGGCGGACGCCTGCTCGCCGCCCGCCGCAGTGCGCCCCCCGACCTCGCCGGGCGATGGGAACTTCCGGGCGGCAAGGTCGAACCCGGTGAGACCCCCGAACACGCCCTCGTGCGCGAACTGCGCGAGGAGCTCGGCATCGACACGCGGGCGCTGGAGCGCGTCCCCGGGGAGTGGCCGCTGAAGCCGGGATACGTCCTGGTGGTGTGGGCCGCCCGGCTGCTGCCCGGCTCGGCCGAACCGGAGCCCCTGCAGGACCACGACCAACTGCGCTGGCTGAGTGCCGAGGAGATCTGGGACGTGGACTGGCTGGACCAGGACGTGCCGGCGGTCAAGAGCGCACTCCCGTGGCTCGATCCGGGCGTCTGACGACCCGAGTGCCCCCTCGTGCGCCGTTCGCGCCATAGTGTGCCCCGGGCGCGGTAAAGCTCCACCGATACCGGGTATGTGCCCCTTAACCCCCCGAAACCGGGCAGGGGTGGGGTTTCTGGTCTGGGAAGTGATCGGCTTGATCGACACTGACGGCTACTGCGCCGAGTGGACCTTTCCCGCGGAGCCCGGTGCCGTCCGCACCGCCCGCGCCGTCGTCCGGGGACAGCTCCGCGACTGGGACCTCGAATCCCTCGGTGACATCACCGCACTCCTGGTCAGCGAACTGGTGACGAACTCGCTGCGGCATGCCACGGGACCGATCGGCGTCCGTCTCGTACGTCCCGAGGACGTACCGGGCGCTCTGCGCGTCGAGGTCTCCGACCCACTGCCGGACCCGCCCCGGGAACGGTCCGCCGACACCTCCGACGAGAGCGGCCGCGGACTCCAGCTTCTGGCCGGCTCGTGCCGGCGCTGGGGCACATGGCCCGCGGACACCGGCAAGACGGTCTGGTTCGAGCTGGCCGTACCGGACTGAGGCACCGGGGCCGGCGCCCCCGCGCGGCGTGCGGCCGGATCACGCTCCCGACCGGTGTCGCCTTGTGTGGTTCGACGGGGTGCCACCTGGTTAGAAGACTGGGAGTATGTCGCGGCCGGTCCAAAAACCATCGGGACCGTGCTGTGATCGTGAACACCGTGTCGCGCGGCACCGTAGTGCTGGATACTGCGGGCAGCCGCCCCCGGTGACCGGTGCCGGACGCGGTGAGCTGGAGGGGACGGTTCGCGTGAGCGAGATACCAGCGAAGGCCACGGAGTCCGAGGACCCGTCGGACGGCGCGAGGGCCGATGGGGCGGGCGATGTCGCGCGCGCGGTTCCCGGCGACACGGCGGACGCCACCACGGACGACACCGCGGAAACCATCACGGACCACGCGTCGGACGACGCCGCGGAGGCCACCTCGGATCACGCGGCCGACGACGGCACGGACTACGCGGCCGCCGGTCCGGACGGCGACCTGAGCGGCGAGACGGGCGGGATGGGCGAGACCGGCGAGGTGCCGGGTGACGCCATGTGGCAGAGCAGTCCGCCCGGTTCGATCTACGACTACATCAAGGCCGCCTCCTTCTCCATCGGCGCGGACGGGCTCGTCGACCAGTGGAGCCTGCGGGCCGAGCAGATCTTCGGCATCCCGGCGGAGCGGGCCGTCGGCATGGACCCCATCGAGGCGTTCGTCAGCGAGGACCGGCGGGAGTTCGGTCAGCGGAAGATGGCGGAGATCCTGGACGGCCGCGAGTGGACCGGGCTCGTGCCGTTCCGCACACCCGCCGCCGAGGACGCCGACGAGGGCTCCGAGGACTCCGGGGGCAGGGAGGGCCTCGCCGAGGTCTATGTGATGCCGACGACCACCGAGCACGGCGAGCGGGCCGCCGTATGCATCGTGGTGGATGTTCGTACCCTGCGAACGATCGAGACGGACCTGGCCGCCTCGCAGGCGATTTTCGGTCAATCTCCTTTCGGCTTCCTGCTGATCGACACCGACCTTCAGGTCCGGCGCGCCAACCAGCGGTTCGCCTCGATCTTCGGCGGCACGGTCGACGACCACCGTGGCAAGGGCGTCCACGACTATCTTCCGCGCGCCGAGGCCGAGCGGGTGACGGCGGTACTGCGCCGGGTCCTGGAGACCGGAGAGTCCATCACGGACATGCACGTCACCGGGCAGCTCCCCGGCTCCGACGAGCGCCGCCACTGGTCCATCAACCTCTACCGGGTGCACAGCGGCAGCGGCCGCCCCATCGGTATCGCGTGGCTCGGAACCGACATCACCTCCCGCCGCGCCGCCGCCCGCGAAGCGGCCGCCGCCCGCCGCAACCTCGCCCTGCTGAACGAGGCGGGCGCCCGCATAGGCAACTCCCTCGACCTGGAGACCACCGCACGCGAGCTCCTGGACGTCGTGGTCCCCGGCTTCTGCGACCTCGCGACGGTCGACCTGTACCAAGGGCTGCTGGCCGGCGACGAGACCCCGCCGGGACTCGCGGACGGCAGCGCCGAACTCCGCCGGGTGGCCTTCGCCAGCGCCGTCTCCGACGCGCCCTTCGCGGGCGGTCCGGCACCCGTGGACGTCGGCGCGGTCCACCACTTCCCGTTCAACTCGCCCTCCGCGGACGCCCTGCGCACCGCCCGGCCGCAGCAGATCCCCGCCGACGACGGCGGCCTCATCCAGTCGACGCTCGCGGTCCCGATGGTCGCCCACGACACGGTCGTGGGACTCGCCCAGTTCTGCCGTACGAAGGGCAGCGAGCCGTTCGGGGAGCGGGACCGCGCGCTGGCCGTGGAGCTGGCCGCCCGCGCGGCCGTCTGCATCGACAACGCGCGCCTGTACCGCCGTGAGCACGAACGCGCCCTCATCCTCCAGCGGTCCCTGCTGCCCCCGGGCGACCCCGAGGCCTCCGGCCTCGACATCGCGTGCCGCTATCTGCCGGGCAACGCGGCGACGGAGGTCGGCGGCGACTGGTTCGACGTCATCGAACTCCCCGGCCACCGCACGGCCCTCGTCGTGGGCGACGTGATGGGCCGCGGGCTGCGCGCCGCCGTGGCGATGGGTGAACTGCGCACCGCGGTACGCACCTTGGCCCTGCTCGACCTCGAACCCGCCGAGGTCCTCTCGGCGCTGGACGAGATCGCGCGCGGGCTCGGCACCCCCGGCGGGGTCCAGCAGGCGACCCGGACGGCCCGTCAGCCCCGCGATGCCGACCTCTCCGAGGTGTACCTCGCGACCTGCGTGTACGCCGTCTACGACTCCGTGACCCGCCGGTGCACCTTCGCCAACGCGGGCCACCTGCCCCCCGTGCTGGTCGAGCCCGGTGAGACCGCGCTGATGCTCGACGTGCCGCCCGGGATGCCGCTCGGGGTGGGCGGCGAGCCCTTCGAGGAGGTGGAGGTCGAACTGCCCGAGGGCGCGCTGCTGGCGCTCTACACGGATGGACTGGTCGAATCCCGCGACCACCCCCTCGACGAGGGACTGCAGGCGTTCGTGGGCGCCCTCACCGACCCCTCCCGGCCGCTGGAGGACGTCTGCGACCACGTCCTCAACACCCTCGACACCCATCACGGCGAGGACGACATCGCCCTGCTGATGGCGCGTGTCCAGGGGCTGCCCGCCGAGTCCGTCGGCGACTGGACCCTGCCGCGCGAGCCGCGCAGCGTGGGGCGGGCCCGCGAGTACACCCGCGCCCAGCTCGTCGCCTGGGACCTGGAGCCGCTCGTCGACACGACGGAACTGCTGGTCAGCGAACTGGTGACGAACGCCCTGCGCTACGGCGAGGGCGAGATCAGGCTGCGGCTGCTCCTCGACCGCACGCTCGTCTGCGAGGTCTGGGACGCCGGGCTCGTCCAGCCGCGCCGCCGCCGCGCCCGCGACACCGACGAGGGCGGGCGGGGCCTCCAGCTCGTCGGCCTCCTCTCCGCGGGATGGGGCTCCCGCCGCACCCCGCGCGGGAAGACCGTGTGGTTCGAACTCCCCCTGCCGGACGGCGGGACAGGCCTCACGGACCCGGCGGAAGCGCTGCTGAGCCTGTTCTGAGGGCCGAGGGCCGAGGGCCGAGGGCCGAGGGCCGCGGACTGCGGACCGCGGACTGCGGACTGCGGACTGCGGACTGCGGACCGCGGACTGCGGACTGCGGACTGCGGGCTGCGGGCTGAGCGCTGTACGGGGGGGCGCTGCCCGGCGGTTCAGGTGAAGAACGCCCCCCGGCGGCCCCGGGTGCGGGGGCCGCCGTAACTCATCGGGCCGCCCTCGCCGTCGCCCAGCAGGATCCCGCCGAGCACCGCACCGCCCGCTCCGGCGCCCCCACGGCCGCCCGAGGGATTGCCGTACGCCCGTACGTCCCGTTCGGCGAGCCGGCGCGCCTCACGGGCGAGGTCGTCGGCCCGCAGCACCTCGGAGAGCGGGACGGACCCCGGCCCGAGCAGCCGCCGCGCCTCAGCCAGCCGGGTCCGCGCCTCGCTGCCCACGGCCCCGCGGTGCGTGCCGATGAAGCACGCGGCCCCGGCGAGCGCGCTGCGGGCGGGCAGCAGCGCCTGGCCGTGCCCGTCGGGGACGTCGCCGCCCCCCGCCCCGGCCAGACCCGCCGCGGCCTCCGTCACCCGGCGCAGCGCGTCCAGCGGATCGTGGGGCCCGGCGGCCGTCTCGTGACGCACCGCGGAGAGCACCGCCTCCGCGTGCCCGAGCCGCCCGACGAGTCCGGCGCGGGCCTCCGCCGGGAGCGCTCGGGCCGCGTTCCACGAGGCCTCCGCAGCCGTGATCGCCGCGGGCAGCCCGGCCGCCGCCGAGTCCAGTTCCGCCGCCAGCCGCTCCACGCCGTTCGCCAGGTCGAGGGCCTGCCCCAACGCCCCCTCCGCCGCCCTCAGATGGGCCGCCGCCTTCGCTCCGTCGCCCCGGTCCGCGTACTGGCGTGCCTGGTTGAGATGAGAGGTGGTGAACAGGAGCCGGTCCTTGGCCTGTTCGGCGTCGCCGGCGACGGGGAGCGAGGCCGCGGGGGCGTACCGCTCGTGGAGCCCGGCGAGGGTCGCCTCGGCGCCGCGGATACGCGCGGCGACCTCCCGGAAGCGGGCCTCCGCGGACTCCAGCGCGGCCACCGCGTTCCGCTCCAGCGCCCGGATCTGGTCGAGCCCCGGTGCCGCCGCGTCCAGCCGCTCCCCGGCCTCCCGGCAGTGGGCGACGATCTCCTCCAGGACCTCCCTGCGATCACTCTCGTCCTGGGCCGGGTCCACTCCGGCGCCCTCCGTCTCGTCGAGGCGCTGCCGCAGGCGGAAGGCCGCGGCGAGTCCGGCTTCCGCGTGCCTCAGGTCGTAGACGAACGGCTCGATCGCGTCGCCCGCCGACCGGTCCTCGGCGAGGGCGAGTTCCTCGGCGCCGACGCGTACGCAGTCATCGGTCTCGACGAGCAACCGCCGCGCCTGGTCGTCGAGTTCATGCAGGGGGATGATCTTCGCGTCGCCGCCGGGCGTCGTCCGGGTCGTCGCCCGCCGTCTGCGGCGCCCGTATCCGTACGCCGCCAGCGCGCCCGCGGCGCCGACCGCGACCAGGGGCGGCACGAGATCGCCGGTCGTCGTCCCGTCCTGCGCGGTCGTGGCCGGCCGGGCGGCGACGCCCGTGTCCCGCGCCCGCGCCACCGGGGCGTCGGCTCCCGCCCGTGCCAGGGGCAGCACCAGCCAGCCCATCGCGACCAGCCCCCCGAGCACGGCATGCGCCGCCCGCACGGCTATCTGCGACGGGACCCGGCGCGACCGGCTGCGTCTCAGGGGCGACGTCACATTTGGGAGCGTATGGCCGTTCGAGCGCCTCCGCGACCGGTATACGAGGAGTTGGGGGCAGTTGGGGTACGGGAGGTATCGGGGCGTACGGGAGGGGCGCGCGGGTCGTTCCCGTGGGCGCCCTCGCCGCCCGGGGCCGTACGGTGCCCCACGCGATGCGCTCGCCGCGGGACGCCACCGTCTGATGACGGCCCGGGTCCCGCGTGCGATGATCACGACACGTGCCCCTGTCCGGCACGCGGGGGAGTGGGGGTTCGATGCACTGGTACTTCGTCGGGTTCGCCGCACTGATCGTCATCGCGCAGGCCGGATTCGGGATCGCGGCCATCGCGAGGTACTGGATCCCGCCGTGGGCGCGTCGCAGGGTCGTGCGCCCGAAACTGTGGGGCTGGGGCGCGCTGACGGGGGCCGTGGGATGGTCCCTGTTCATGTTCCTCGGACCGTTCCACGGACCCGACGCCGAGTTCACGCCCTACGCCCTGGGCGGGATGGGCCTGTTCCTCGCGAGCCAGGTGGTCCAGATGATGGGGCAGCGCCCGGGCCGACGCCCCGTGGCCCCGCCGGACGCCGAAGGGCAGTGACGGCAGGACACGCGGACCGGGGACGGCGCGCCGCCCCCGCCCCCGCTCGGGCTTCCGCCCCCGCTCGGGCTTCCGCCCCCGCTCGGGCTTCCGCCCCCGCTCGGGCTTCCGCCCCCGCTCGGGCTTCCGCCCCCGCTCGGGCCGCTGCCCCGCTCGGGCCCTCGCCTACGTCCGCCGCCGGCCGATCTTCGATCCCAGCCACACGAGCGGGTCGTACTTGCGGTCGACCGCCCGCTCCTTCAAGGGGATCAGCGCGTTGTCCGTGATCTTGATGCCCTCGGGGCAGACCTCCGTGCAGCACTTGGTGATGTTGCAGTAGCCGAGACCGTGCTCGTCCTGGGCCGTGGCCTTGCGGTCGAGGCCGGACTCCGCCGCCGCGTCCAGCGGGTGCATGTCCAGCTCCGCCACCCGCATCAGGAAGCGCGGTCCGGCGAACGCCGGCTTGTTCTCCTCGTGGTCACGCACCACATGGCAGGTGTCCTGGCACAGGAAGCACTCGATGCACTTGCGGAACTCCTGCGACCGGTCGACGTCCTCCTGCATCATCCGGTACTCGCCGGGTCCGACACCGGCGGGCGGAACGAAGGCGGGCACCTCTCGCGCCTTGTCGTAGTTGAAGCCGACGTCGGTCACCAGGTCCCGTACGACCGGGAAGGCGCGCAGCGGGGTGACGGTGATCGTCTCCTCCCGGGTGAACACCGACATCCGCGTCATGCACATCAGCCGCGGCCTGCCGTTGACCTCCGCCGAGCACGAACCGCACTTGCCCGCCTTGCAGTTCCAGCGCACGGCGAGGTCGGGAGCCTGGGTCGCCTGGAGCCGGTGGATGATGTCGAGGACGACCTCGCCCTCGTTGACCTCGACGCCGAAGTCCTCCAGGCCGCCGCCCTTCACATCTCCACGCCACACCTTGAAGCGGGCCTCGTAGCTGCTCACTCGTACAGCTCCTCTTCGGCGAGGTACTTGACCAGCTCCTCCTTCTCGAAGAGGGCGAGCAGGTCGGGGCGGATGGGCTGGGTGGTCTCGTTCACCAGGTCGATCTGTCCGGCCACCGGGTCGGTGACGGCCGGTCCGCCGGTCGGGTCGGTGAGCCGGCACAGCAGGTTGATCCGGCGCCAGGAACGTTCCATCGCGGGGTGGTCCTCGCGTGTGTGGCCGCCCCGCGACTCCACGCGCTCCAGCGCCGCCCGGGCGACGCACTCGCTGACCAGCAGCATGTTCCGCAGGTCCAGGGAGAGGTGCCAGCCCGGGTTGAACTGACGGTGGCCCTCCACCCCGGCGCGGCGCGCCCGTACCCGCAGCTCGGCGAGCTTCTCCAGGGCCCGCTCCATCTCGGTCTCGCGGCGGATGATGCCGACCAGGTCGTTCATGGTCTGCTGGAGTTCCTGGTGCAGGGTGTACGGGTTCTCGGGCGGCTGCGGGACGACGGCGGGCGCGCCGCCCGCCGACGCGGCGGGGACGGACTCGGGTCCCTCGGCGGAGAAGGGCCGCAGCGCCTCCGCGGCGGCCTCGTCGACCTGGGTGTCGTCCACCGGCGGACGGGTGTCCTCCCCGGTGAGACCGGCCGCGTACTCGGCCGCGTGCCACCCGGCCCTGCGCCCGAACACCAGCAGGTCGGAGAGCGAGTTGCCGCCGAGGCGGTTGGAGCCGTGCATACCGCCCGCGACCTCGCCGGCCGCGAACAGCCCGGGCACCCCGCGCGCCGCCGCCGTGTCCGAGTCGACCGCGATACCGCCCATCACGTAGTGACAGGTGGGCCCGACCTCCATCGCCTCGGCGGTGATGTCGACGTCGGCCAGCTCCTTGAACTGGTGGTACATGGAGGGGAGCCGGCGCCGGATCACCTCTGCGGGCATCCGGGTCGACACGTCGAGGAACACTCCGCCGTGCGGTGATCCGCGGCCCGCCTTCACCTCGGAGTTGATGGCCCGCGCCACCTCGTCGCGCGGCAGCAGCTCCGGAGGACGCCGGTTGTGGTCCGGGTCCTCGTACCAGCGGTCGCCCTCCTCCTCCGACTGCGCGTACTTCTCCTTGAATACGTCGGGGATGTAGTCGAACATGAACCGCTTGCCCTCGGAGTTGCGCAGCACCCCGCCGTCACCGCGCACCGACTCGGTGACGAGGATGCCCTTGACCGACGGCGGCCAGACCATGCCGGTCGGATGGAACTGCACGAACTCCATGTTCAGCAGCGGCGCCCCGGCGAGCAGCGCCAGCGCGTGCCCGTCGCCCGTGTACTCCCACGAGTTGGACGTCACCTTGAAGGACTTGCCGATGCCGCCGGTGGCGATCACCACGGAGGGCGCCTCCAGGACGAAGAAGCGCCCCGACTCCCGCTCGTAGCAGAAGGTCCCGGAGATCCGCTGTCCGTCCTTCAATATCCGTGTGACGGTGCACTCCTGATAGATCTTCAGGCGTGACTCGTAGTCGCCGGTCTCCCGCATGTCCTCCTGCTGGAGGGACACGATCTTCTGCTGGAGCGTGCGGATCAGTTCGAGGCCGGTGCGGTCGCCCACGTGGGCGAGGCGCGGATACTCGTGGCCGCCGAAGTTGCGCTGCGAGATCCGCCCGTCCTTCGTCCGGTCGAAGAGGGCGCCCCAGGTCTCCAGCTCCCAGACCCGGTCCGGTGCTTCGCGGGCGTGCAGTTCGGCCATCCGCCACTGGTTGAGGAACTTGCCGCCGCGCATGGTGTCGCGGAAGTGGACCTGCCAGTTGTCGCCGGAGTTCACATTGCCCATGGCGGCCGCGATGCCGCCCTCGGCCATCACCGTGTGGGCCTTGCCGAACAGCGACTTGCAGATCACCGCCGTACGGGCGCCGCGCTCGCGTGCCTCGATCGCGGCGCGCAGTCCGGCGCCGCCGGCACCGACCACGACGACGTCCCACTCCTGTCGGTCGACCACGGACATCAGGGGGCTCCACCCAATCTAGAAGAAGCGCGGATCGTCGAAGGCGCCGGACGCGACCAGGTACACGTAGAAGTCGGCGAGCGCCACGCTCACCAACGACGCCCAGGCCAGCAGCATGTGACGGGCGTTCAGTTTCCCGACCCACTGCCACATCCGGTACCGCACGGGGTGCTTGGAGAAGTGCTTGAGCTTTCCGCCGACGATGTGCCGGCAGGAATGGCAGGAGAGGGTGTACGCCCAGATCAGCGTGATGTTGACCAGGAACACCAGCGTGCCGAGGCCCATGTGGCCCCAGGCGTAGTGCTCGTCGCGGAAGGAGAGCACGGTGTCGTACGTGAGGATGCCGGCGACGACGAGGGCCGCGTAGAAGAAGTACCGGTGGATGTTCTGCAGGATCAGCGGGAAGCGGGTCTCGCCGGTGTACTTCTTGTGCGGTTCGGCCACCGCGCAGGCCGGCGGGCTCGCCCAGAAGCCCCGGTAGTAGGCCTTGCGGTAGTAGTAGCAGGTCAGCCGGAAGCCGAGCGGGAAGACCAGGATGATGATGGCGGGCGAGATGCCCCACCAGCTCCCGAACAGGTCCGCGTTCGGGCCCGAGCGCATCGTCCCGCACCGTTCCGCCAGACAGGGCGAGTAGAACGGCGAGACGTAGGGCGCCGCGTAGTAGTGCGTGTCCGAGAAGGCCCGCCACGTCGAGTACACGACGAAGGCCAGCAACCCGGCCGCGGTGGCGGCGGGCGCCAGCCACCAGCGGTCGGTCCGCAGATGCGGGGCGGCGATCGCGGCGCGCGTACCCGTTCGTACACCGCCGCTGTTCAGATGAGGTTCCGTACCAGTGGCCAACTTCGCACTCCGGTCGGGTTCGGGGGTGCGCCGGTGTCGCGGGCGCTAGTGGGAGGGACCGTGGTGCGCGCCGAGACCCTCGTCGTCGGAATCGGTCCACAAGGAGCTGTCGTACGGGGTGTCGGGGACCGGCACCAGGTCGGGCAGCCGCCCGGACCCGGATCCCGCCGGTCCGGGCACGGCCGGGAGCCCGGGGGCGCGGCCCGCGGCGGACTCGCGCAGCAGCGCGAGACTCTCGCGCAGGTGGTCGGCGTCGGCGCGCACTCGGCGCATCTCCAGACCGGTGCCCATCTGCTGTTCCAGGCGCCGCACCGACCGCTGCAGATCGTCGAGGCAGCGCTGGACTGACGTCAGGTCGTCGTGCACGGACATGACTTGCCCTCACTTCCGTGGGCCCCGCGGCTTCAGGCGGCAACGTTCATGCGCCTGCGAGTGTTGCGCGTCACAAGGTCCCCTGTGAAGGCGTGTGCACGGATTGAAGGCCGTCGCGCTCCAGAACGAACGCCGTGCGCCGCCTCCTCCGCCCACGCGCCGGTCGAATTCCCCGCGCGCCCGGGAGCGGACCGGAGGGCCGCGCGGCAGGCCGGACGGCCCGGGGGACCGGGCGGCGGCGCCGTACCCCCGCGTGCGCGGTGTCCGGATACGGACCCGCGGGGCGGCCCCGGCGCGATTCCGGATACGGGCGGGGGCGCAACCCTCCGGGGCGATTCCGGATGCGACCCGTGGCGGGGCCCTGCGCGGTTCCGGATGCGACCCGTGGCGGGGGCCCGGCACGGGTCCGGATTGCGCCGCACGAGTGGGGTTACCGGTCCCCGTCGTCGTGTCGCCGCCTCCCCTCCGCCGTCCTGCTCTTCAGTTGGCATGTAGATCGGATCAACTCACTAATACCGCCGAACGGGACCAGAAACGGACCAGCTCCCGCGGCGGAGCGTCCCCCGGAGGTTGCAGTGATGTCCCACGAAGGCGTCGGACTGCGCGCGGTGATGCGCTCGGCCGCATTTCTCACCGCGGGCGCGCTCGCGGTACCCGCCCTCGCCGCGTGCAGCGCGGACGACGAGGCGGACCGACCCGCGGCGGTGCAGGACATCGCGCCCGCGTCCCGTGACCTGGTCGCCGACGGCGGCACCCTGCGCTGGGCCGTGGACGCCGTACCGGAGACGCTGAACGCGTTCCAGTCGGACGCCGACGCCGCGACCAACCGTGTCGCCGGTGCCGTCCTGCCGTCGATGTACCGGCTCGACGCGAACGGCCGGCCGCAGATCAACTCCGACTACCTGGAGTCGGCGAAGGTCGTGGGCACGTCGCCCAAGCAGGTCGTGCTGTACAAGCTCAACCAGCAGGCCGTGTGGAGCGACGGACGCGAGATCGGAGCCGCCGACTTCGCCGCCCAGTGGCGCGCCCTGTCCGGCAAGGACTCCGCGTACTGGACGGCGCGCAACGCCGGTTACGACCGGATCCAGAAGATCGAGCGGGGCAGGAACAACCTGGAGGTCCGCGTCACCTTCAGCCGGCCCTACGCCGACTGGAAGGCGCTGTTCTCGCCGCTGTACCCGAAGGACGTCATGGGTACCGCGGACTCCTTCAACGACGGCGCGCGGCGCAAGCTCAAGGTCAGCGCGGGGCCCTTCGCGGTGAAGACGGTCGACCGCAAGACCGGCCAGGTCCGCCTCACGCGCAACGCCCGCTGGTGGGGCCGTCCCGGCAAGCTCGACGAGATCGACCTGGTGGCCGTCGCCCGGGACAAGCGGGCCGAGGCGCTCGCCGACGGCAAGCTCGACCTGGCCGAGATCGACCCCGCCGAGGCCGAGCAGGTCACCCTCGCCGCCCGGCACAAGGACGGCGCCCCGTTGCAGGGGGCCTCCGCGACGAGCGAGAAGAGCGGGAAGGCCACGTCCAGGAAGAAGGACGAGAAGGCCGAGACGGAGGAGTCCGAGGAGGAGGACGGGAAGAACTCGGCGGACGAGAAGAGCGACAAGGACGAGAGCGCCGAGCACGAGAAGACCGCCAAGCACGAGAAGAGCGAGAAGAGCGAGAAGAGCGAGAAGAGCGAGAAGGCCGGGAAGGGCAACAAGGACGAGGACAGCGACAAGAGCGAGAAGACGGCCGGGAAGGGCAACAAGGACGAGGACAGCGACAAGAGCGAGAAGACGGCCGGGAAGGGCAACAAGGACGAGGACAGCGACAAGAGCGAGAAGACGGCTGAGAAGGGCAGCAAGGACGAGGACGGCGAGAAGAGCGAGACGAGCGAGAAGAGCTCGCGGCACGAGAAGACCGACGACGGCGAACAGGACGACGAGAGCGAGAAGGGCGAGTCGGGCACGAAGGGCAGCGGGGCCGGCGCGACGAAGGCTTCCGCGGGGTCGGGACTGAGCGGCTTCGTGGTCCGCAAGTCCCTGGAACCCGCCTTCACCCAGCTCGCCCTCAACGGCTCCGAGGGCCCCCTCGCCGACGAGCGCGTCCGCCGCGCCGTGGCCCGTGCCCTGAACCGCAAGGAACTCGCCCAGGCCGTCCTCCGGCCGCTCGGTCTGCCCGCCGAACCGGTCGGCAGCCACCTCGCCCTCGCCGGCCAGTCCGCGTACGCCGACAGCAGCGGCGCCCTCGGCAACCAGGACGCCGCCGAGGCGCGGGCGCTGCTCGCGGACGCCGGGTGGGTGCCGGGCGGTCCGATCACGGAGCAGAAGAAGACGGGGAAGGCGGCCGGCTCCGAGGGCAAGAAGGGGGACGGCGCCGAGGACGGCAGGCCGGGCGGGGGCGGGACGTACGTTCTCGGCGACGACGACAAGCCCTCCCGGGTGGGCCGGGAGCCCGCCCAGGACCCCAAGGACCACGCGCGCAGGCAGGAGCAGCAGACCGGTGTGATGCAGGGCGCCCACACGGACGAGCAGGCCGCCCGGCACATGGACGGCCGCCAGTACGCCGGGCAGGGCGGGCTTCCGGGGGCGTACGCGCCCAAGGGGACGGCGGCTCCGGCGGGCGCGGCGTCCAATGTCCTCGCCAAGGACGGCAAGCCGCTGGCGCTGCGCTTCGTGGTGCCCTCGGGCGCGGGCTCGGAGTCCCTGCGGCTCGTGGCCGACCGGATCGCGCGGATGCTCCAGCGCGTCGGTGTCCGTACGGACATCACGAAGGTCTCCGACGAGAGCTACTTCAAGGACCACATCGCCTCGGGCGACTACGACCTGGCGCTCTACTCGTGGCCCGCCTCCGCCTTCCCGGCCACCGACGCCCGTCCGATCTACGCCAAGCCCGTGCCGGCGGCGGACGGCTCGCTGAGCGTCGAGCAGAACTACACCCGCGTCGGCACCGACCAGGTCGACCAGCTCTTCGACCAGGCGCTCTCCACCCTGGACGAGGGCGAGGAGCGCTCCCTGGTCCGCAAGGCGGACGCCCGGATCTGGGCCGCCGCCGGCTCCATCCCGCTCTACCAGCGCCCTCAGCTCGCCGCGGCCCGCGCCGGCCTGGCGAACACCGGGGCCTTCGGATTCCAGACCCCGGTGTACGAGGACATGGGCTTCCTGAAGAAGGGCGCGAAGCCTTCGGCGAGCCCGTCGAAGAGCCGGTGACCTGCGGATGAACGACCCGGGCCCGCCCTGTGGCGGGCCCGGGTCGCCCGGCCCCCGGTGGCCCTGCGGAGGCCGCTTCTGTCAAGGCCACGTACCATGGGGTAAGGCCGTGGCGTGTTCAGCCCGGCAGTGGCCCCGCGGATGCGGAGGCCGTCCACTCACTCCGGGAGAAGCGCCTCACTATGGCCACGCGCCACGACATCCGCAACGTCGCCATCGTCGCCCACGTCGACCACGGCAAGACCACTCTGGTCGACGCCATGCTCAAGCAGGCCGGTGCCTTCGCCGCGCACGCCGCCGAGTCGCTCGACGACCGCATGATGGACTCGAACGACCTGGAACGTGAGAAGGGCATCACGATCCTGGCGAAGAACACGGCGGTCAAGTACCACCCGAAGGATGGCGGCGACGCCATCACGATCAACATCATCGACACCCCCGGCCACGCCGACTTCGGTGGTGAGGTCGAGCGCGGTCTGTCGATGGTGGACGCGGTCGTCCTGCTGGTCGACGCCTCCGAGGGCCCGCTGCCGCAGACCCGCTTCGTGCTGCGCAAGGCGCTGCAGGCCCGCCTGCCCGTCATCCTGTGCATCAACAAGACGGACCGCCCGGACTCGCGCATCGACGAGGTCGTGAACGAGGCGTACGACCTCTTCCTCGACCTGGACGCCGACGAGGACCAGATCGAGTTCCCGATCGTCTACGCCTGCGCGCGTGACGGCGTGGCCTCGCTGACCAAGCCGGAGAACGGCACCGTCCCGGCCGACAGCGACAGCCTGGAGCCGTTCTTCACCACGATCCTGGAGTCCGTCCCGGCCCCGTCCTTCGACGAGGCCGCGCCGCTCCAGGCCCACGTGACCAACCTGGACGCCGACAACTTCCTCGGCCGTATCGCGCTGCTCCGCGTCGAGCAGGGCGAGCTGCGCAAGGGCCAGACCGTCACGTGGATCAAGCGCGACGGCACGATGTCCAACGTGCGCATCACCGAGCTGCTGATGACCGAGGCGCTCACCCGCAAGCCCGCCGAGGTGGCCGGCCCCGGTGACATCTGCGCCGTCGCCGGTATCCCGGACATCATGATCGGTGAGACCCTCGCCGACCCCGAGAACCCGATCGCGCTGCCGCTCATCACGGTCGACGAGCCGGCGATCTCCATGACCATCGGCACGAACACCTCGCCGCTGGTCGGCCGCGGTGGCACGGGCAAGGGCGCGGACGCCAAGGCCGCGGTCAAGGACAAGGACCGCAAGGTCACCGCCCGCCAGGTCAAGGACCGCCTCGACCGCGAGCTGGTCGGTAACGTCTCCCTCCGTGTGCTCGACACCGAGCGCCCGGACGCCTGGGAGGTCCAGGGCCGCGGTGAGCTCGCGCTCGCCATCCTGGTCGAGCAGATGCGCCGCGAGGGCTTCGAGCTCACCATCGGCAAGCCGCAGGTGGTCACCCAGGTGATCGACGGCAAGGTCCACGAGCCGGTCGAGCGCATGACGATCGACGTCCCCGAGGAGCACATGGGCGCGGTCACGCAGCTCATGGGCGTCCGCAAGGGCCGCATGGACAACATGTCGAACCACGGTTCCGGCTGGGTCCGCCTGGAGTTCGTCGTTCCGTCCCGCGGCCTCATCGGCTTCCGGACCGAGTTCCTGACCGGTACGCGCGGCACGGGCATCGCCCACTCCATCCACGAGGGCCACGAGCCGTGGTTCGGCACCCTGACGACCCGTAACAACGGTTCGCTGGTCGCCGACCGCGCGGGCGCCGTCACGGCGTTCGCGATGACGAACCTCCAGGAGCGCGGTGTGCTGTTCACCGACCCCGGCACCGAGGTGTACGAGGGCATGATCGTCGGCGAGAACTCGCGCGCCGACGACATGGACGTGAACATCACCAAGGAGAAGAAGCTCACCAACATGCGCTCGGCCGCCGCCGACTCGTTCGAGGCGATCGTCCCGCCGCGCAAGCTCTCCCTGGAGCAGTCGCTGGAGTTCTGCCGCGACGACGAGTGCGTCGAGGTGACCCCGGAATCCGTTCGCATCCGCAAGGTCGTCCTCGACCAGAAGGAGCGCGGCCGCACCGCGAGCCGCGCCAAGCACGGCTGATCCACCGGTCCCGTCGGCCTGATCCGTCAGGCCCGGCCGGCTGATCCACCGGCAACCTGAGCCCGGGGGGCCCCCCCAGGGGGGGCCCCCGGGGGTTTTGCACCCCTTTTTCGCCCACCGGTGTCCGAAATTCGGTGTGGCCAGACCGAAACCCCAGTAACACGTCCCGTTCTGGGGGT
>NZ_JBHYXD010000014.1:105982-119725 GCF_042751995.1 Streptomyces sp. NPDC059371
ACACACACCGTCCCAGTCTCACTCACCGATACCCCCCTCCGCTCCTCTACCCCCCAACCCCCCCCCCGGGGCACCCCGCATGGGGGGCACCCGGGCTTTTTGCCACCCGTTTTCCGCCCTCCTGTGTCCGAAATGCGGTGTGCCCAGACCGATACGCATGTAACACGTCCGTTTCGGGGGCTTCTCCCGCAGATCATTTTGTCCAGATAACGGAAGATGTACGCGGCAGCTGTGATGGAACCGAGACCTAAAGGCTGTGGTCGGTTATCTGGCTCATGTCACATAGTTAGCCGCGTAACGCTCGGGTCAATGGGTCATGCGCTGTGGGGACAGCGTCGACTCACGAGCACAGTGGGGTACTTGATCCTCCGTCAGGGGTGTCGGAGGTCAACCAGTACCCCTCCTGTCCGTGCACCGGTTGAGTCATGAGGAGGTACCCATGTGCGGTGTCATCAACGCCCTGTGGGTCACATCGTCCCCCGCGGTCCGCGACGACGGCGCGGAGTTCCGAACCCTGATCCGCGCCACCGCGTACTGACGCGGGGCCGGCGCCTGTGCCCGGCCCGACGGACCGTGACGTGGTTTCACCTACGCGCGTCCCGCTGGGACTTCCGGGCGACTTCGGGCGATCGACGTCTCTTCTGAACCGAACGGTGGCCGGGCACGCCAGGTGACGGCCGCCGACTCGGCACGGCCTGATCCGCTCCGGCGGACCGGCGCGGCCGGGTACGGCACACCCACACTTGCGGAATGGGCGAATTGTGACGAGTCCTATCGAGACTGAGGACGGCGCGGAACCGGTCGTCGTGCACGGCGGGCAGGCGGCGACCACGAAACCCGAGGGTGACCAGCTCGTCGGCCGGTCTCCCGGCCAGTTGATGTGGACCCGTTTCAAACGGGACCGCTCGGGGGTCGTCTCCGCCTACGTCGTGGGGTTCTTCTTCCTGGTCGGGCTGCTCGCCCCGCTGATCTCCAAGCTGTACGGCAAGAATCCGTACACGGTGTACGCGGACGAACGTCCCGAGCTCTTCGACAGCGCCGGCGTGCCGCTCCAGCCCAACGGCGGTATCAGCAGCGAGTTCTGGTTCGGCCTGGAGCCGGGCAACGGCTATGACGTCTTCACCAAACTGATCTTCGGCATCCGCACCTCGCTGATGATCTCCGTGGCGGTGACGGTCACCGTCGTGATCACCGGCATCCTGCTGGGAGTCACCGCGGGCTACGTCGGCGGGAGGGCCGACTACGCCATCAGCCGCGTCATCGACTTCCTGCTGGCCTTCCCCTCGCAGCTCTTCTTCATCGCGAGCATGCCGGTCGTGGTCTCGCTCTTCGTGAGTCCGCGCGACGAGACCCCGACCTATGTGCGTGTGGTCGCGCTGATCGTCGTCCAGTGGTTCCTCGGCTGGATGAGTCTCGGCCGCATCCTACGGGGAACCTCACTCTCCCTGCGTGAACGGGAGTTCATCGAAGCGGCCAAGGTGAGCGGGGCGTCCCCCTGGCGGATCATCCGCAAGGAGGTCCTGCCCAACGTGGTGACACCGCTCCTCGTGCAGACCACCTACCTGCTCCCGAACTTCGTGACGATCGAGGCGGGCCTGTCGTTCCTCGGCGTCGGAATCGTCGAACCGACGCCCGACTGGGGACAGATGTTCTCCAAGGCCTCGACGGAACTCGTGCTCCAGAACGACATCACCTACATGTTCTTCCCGGGCGTCTCGATGATCATCTTTGTCGTCGCGTTCAACCTGCTCGGGGATTCGGTCAGGGACGCCTTCGATCCCAAGACGGCTCGCTGACCAAAGAGTTGTGGGCGCCTTCGCCCCGATCTCGAACGGCACCTCCACAGCACCTCAATGTCAGATCACTGGTTCGAAGACCGCAGACCGCAACTCAGCGGCACCACAGGTGCACTTGTTCGCACCGGTGACAACAGATGGGTAGGAATCTGAGTGATGAGTAGGGGCGGACGCCACGCATACGCCGCAATCTCAGTGCTCGCGGCGGGAGCTCTCGTGCTCACCGGTTGCAGCAAGGGCGGCAGCGACAAGGGGAACGACGACAAGAGGGACAAGGAGAACGCGCAGCGGCAGCAGCAGTCGATCAAGTTCGGCGACGCGGCCGACTCCACCGGTCCCGCGGCCGAGGTACCGGGCGCGAAGAGCGGCGGCACGATGGAGGTCCTCCAGCGTGACAGCTACGCGCACCTGGACCCGGGCCAGATCTACGTCTCCGACGAGGGCTCCCTGGCCACGCTGATCCACCGTGGCCTGACCGGCTACAAGGCCACGAGCGACGACGGCTCCAAGCACGAGATCGTCGGCGACCTCGCCACCGACTCCGGCACCACGACGGACGGCGGCAAGACCTGGAAGTACACGCTCAAGGACGGCATCAAGTTCGAGAACGGCCAGGCGATCACGTCCAAGGACGTCCGCCAGACCGTCGAGCGTCTCTTCGCCCCGTTCATCAACCAGGGCCCGCCCTACATCCAGCAGTGGCTCGCCGACACCCCGGGCGCGGACTACCGCAAGCTGCTGAAGGACGGCCCCTACAAGGGCAAGCACCTGCCGGACAGCGTCCTGCAGACGCCGGACGACAAAACCATCGTCTTCAAGTTCAAGACCTCGCACCCCGACCTGCCGTACGCCCTCGCCATGGCGGGCTACGCGATCGTCTCCGCGAAGGGTGACACCAAGACGAAGTACGACCGGGCGCCCGTCACGACCGGCCCGTACAAGATCGAGTCGTTCAAGTCCGGCAAGTCGATGGTCCTCGTGAAGAACACCAACTGGGACCCGAAGACCGACCCGATCCGTCACCAGTACGTGGACAAGTTCAACATCACGTTCAACCAGCAGTACGAGACGTCCACCAAGACGCTGCTGGCGGACACCGGCGCCGACCAGGCCGGCCTCAGCTTCAACAACCAGGTCGACGCGGGCAACCTCTCCAAGGTCCTCGGCGACCCGAAGATGAAGTCCCGTACGGTCTCGGGCTTCCAGCCCTACGTCGGCCAGATGAACATCAACCTGAGCCACCCGGCCCTCAAGGACAAGACGATCCGCGAGGCCATCGCCTACGCCCTGCCGATCACGCCGTTCGTGCGTGCCTACGGCGGCACCGACGCGATGGAGGTCGCCGGCGGCCTCATCAGCCCGACCGTCAGCGGCTACGACGCCTCCTTCGACCCGTGGGGCAAGAAGAAGAAGCCGGCCGGTGACCCGGTCAAGGCCAAGGCCCTGCTGAAGAAGGCCGGCAAGGTGGGCATGAAGCTGACCTTCGGCTACATCAACACCCCCGAGGGCCAGCAGTACTCCACCGCCATGGCCGAGGGTCTGAAGAAGGCCGGGTTCGACGTCCAGCGCCAGGAGATCCCGGCCGAGACCTACTACGACCAGGTCAGCAAGCTGGACAACAACTACGACATCTTCCACACCGCGTGGGGTGCCGACTGGCCGTCCGCCTCGACCGTGATCCCGCCGCTGTACGACGGCCGGGCGATCGCCGACGGCGCGCAGAACTACTCGCAGGTCAACGACCCCAAGGTGAACGCGGACATCGACCGCATCAACAAGATCACCGACCCGGTCAAGGGCGCGGCCGAGTGGGAGAAGGTCGACCAGTACCTGGTCAAGGACGTCGTCAACGTCGTCCCGACCGGCTACTACAAGCAGACCCAGGTCGCCGGTTCCAAGGTCGGCGGCCTGGTCTACGACGACGTGATCGGCGGCGTCGACCCGCGTCGCCTGTTCGTCAAGTAACCGTCGCTCTGACGGGGCCCGGCGCGCTCACCGCTCAGCGAGGCGGACGCGCCGGGCCCCGCCGGGCCCGCTGACGTCTGAGAGCTGCCCCTGCCATGCTGCGCTTCCTCATTCGCCGGACACTCGGCGCCGCCGTCATTCTCTTCCTGCTGAGTATCGTCGCGTTCCTGCTGTTCTTCGGGATGCCGAGGGACCCGGGCCTGCTGATGTGCGGCAAGACATGCACGCCTGCCAACCTCGCGAACATCCATCACGTGCTCGGCCTCGACAAGTCGATCCCGGAGCAGTACTGGATCTTCCTGCACAACCTCGTGCTGGGCAGCAACGGCTTCGACCAGGGTCCGTGCCCCGCGCCCTGCTTCGGGTACTCGTACCACACCAATGAAGAGGTCTGGGGCACGCTGATGGACCGCCTGCCCACCACGGTGTCGCTGACGCTGGGTGCCGCGGTCTGCTTCCTCTTCGTCGGTCTGGGCACCGGCATGCTCGCCGCGTGGAAGCGCGGCACGCTCGTGGACAAGACGGTGACCGCCGGCGCGATGGTGCTCAGCTCGATGCAGATCTACTTCCTCGGCCCGCTGGCGCTGGCCGCCCTCGTCTACCAGAGCCACCTCTTCGACAAGCCCGCCTACAACGACTTCACCGCGGACCCGTTGAGCTGGTTCACCGGACTGATCATCCCCTGGGTGATCCTGTCCACGATCTTCGCCTCGCAGTACACCCGTATGGCGCGCTCGTCGATGATCGAGCAGCTTCAGGAGGAACACGTCCGCACCGCCCGGGCCAAGGGCATGTCGCGCAAGTACGTCTTCTTCCGCTACGCCTGGCGCGGATCCCTGATCCCCATCGTCACCATCTTCGGCATCGACCTCGGCTCGCTGCTGGGCGGCGCGATCATCACCGAGTACACCTTCGGACTCCCCGGCCTCGGCAAACTCGCCGTGGAATCGGTCTTCTTCAGCGACCTTCCGCTGCTGCTGGGCGTGATGCTCTTCTCCGCCGCCATGATCCTGCTGTTCAACATCATCGTGGATGCCTGCTACGCCTTCATCGACCCGCGCGTGCGGCTGTCCTAGGAGCAATCCGTGACCACTCTGACCAAGGAATCGGGCGCCGGCGCCCCGGCGGGCTCGGGTGCCTTCCTCTCGGTGCGCGACCTGTACGTCCGGTTCAAGACCGAGGACGGCGTCGTCAAGGCCGTCGACGGGCTCTCCTTCGACCTCGAACGGGGCCAGACCCTCGGCATCGTGGGGGAGTCGGGCTCCGGCAAGTCGGTGACCAACCTGACGATCCTCGGCCTGCACAACCCGATGTTCACGACCATCGAGGGCGAGATCGTGCTCGACGGCCAGGAGCTGATCACCGCCCGCGAGTCGGAGTTGGAGAAGGTGCGCGGCAACAAGGCCGCGATGATCTTCCAGGACCCGCTCACGGCGCTCTCCCCGTACTACACGGTGGGCCGGCAGATCGCCGAGCCGTTCTGGAAGCACACCGGCGCCTCGAAGAAGGCCGCCTGGGACCGCGCGGTGGAGATGCTCGGCAAGGTCGGCATCCCCCATCCCAAGGAACGGGCGAAGGACTATCCGCACCAGTTCTCCGGCGGTATGCGCCAGCGCGCGATGATCGCGATGGCGCTGGTCTGCGACCCCGACCTGTTGATCGCGGACGAGCCGACCACCGCGCTCGACGTCACCGTGCAGGCCCAGATCCTCGACCTCCTGAAGAACCTCCAGCAGGAGTTCGGCTCGGCCATCATCTTCATCACGCACGACCTGGGCGTCATCGCGGACATGGCCGACGACATCATGGTGATGTACGCGGGCGGGGCGGTGGAACGCGGCACGGTGAACGAGGTGCTGCGCGCGCCCCAGCACCCCTACACCTGGGGCCTGCTGAACTCGATGCCGCGCCTGGACTCGGACCTCGACACGCCGCTGGCGCCCATCCCCGGCGCGCCGCCGTCGCTGCTGAGGCCGCCGTCGGGCTGCCGGTTCCACCCCCGCTGCACCTTCCGGGGCGAGGTCGGGGGCGCGCGGTGCGTGGACGAACTCCCGCTGCTGCCGGCGGGCCGGGGAGGCGCTTGCCACCTCACGGCCGAGCAGAAGCAGACCATTTTCATCGAGCAGATCAAGCCCCGGCTGCGGTAGGGAGAACAGCGAGATGAAGGAAGACGTCGCGAAGGAAGACGTCGAGAAGGACGTCACGGCGGGCACGGCCACGCTGCCCGCTCCGCGCGCCGGTGACGGCTCCGGCGAGCCGCTGCTCGTGGTCGAGAACCTGGTCAAACACTTCCCGGTCAAGGGCGGCTTCCCGATCAGGCGCACCATCGGCGCGGTGCAGGCCGTGGACGGCATCGACCTGACGGTGCACGTGGGCGAGAGCTTCGGCCTGGTGGGGGAGTCGGGCTGCGGCAAGTCCACGACCGGACGCCTGATCACCCGCCTGCTGGAGCCGACGGGCGGCACCATCTCGTACCGCGGCCAGGACATCAGCCACGCCGGCCGCAGGCAACTGGCGCCGGTCCGCTCCGAGATCCAGATGATCTTCCAGGACCCCTACTCGTCGCTGAACCCGAGGCAGACGGTCGGCAAGATCATCTCCGCGCCGATGGAGATCAACGGGATCAACCCGGCGGGCGGTCGCGAGAGGCGGGTCCGTGAACTGCTGGAGATCGTGGGACTGAACCCCGAGCACTACAACCGCTTCCCGCACGAGTTCTCCGGCGGCCAGCGCCAGCGCATCGGTGTGGCCCGCGCGCTGGCGTCCGAGCCGAAGCTGATCGTCGCCGACGAGCCGGTCTCCGCACTGGACGTCTCCATCCAGGCGCAGGTCGTCAACCTCCTCCAGGAGGTGCAGCGGGAACTGGGCATCGCGTTCCTGTTCATCGCCCACGACCTCGCGGTGGTGCGGCACTTCTCGCAGCGCGTCGCCGTCATGTACCTCGGCAAGGTGATCGAGGTCGGCGACCGGAATTCCATCTACACCCGGCCCCGGCACCCCTACACCCACGCCCTGCTCTCCGCGGTCCCCGAGGTCGAACTGGAGGAGTCCGACAAGCCCCCGCGGGAGCGCATCCGCCTCGCGGGTGACGTGCCGTCGCCCATCTCCCCGCCCTCCGGCTGCCGCTTCCGCACCCGCTGCTGGAAGGCGCAGGACAAGTGCGCGACCGAGGAACCGCCGCTCGTCCGGATCGCGGGCAACCGTGAGGGCCATCTGACGGCTTGCCACTTCCCGGAGGAGCCGACCACCGAGGCCCGCGACGAGGACATCATCCTGGACCCGGCCCTGGTGGCCCTGGAGGACGCCCCCGAGGCCGGCTAGGACGGCCCGCCGTACCGAGGAGGGGCCCGCGGCCGGACGGCGCGGGCCCCGCTCCCTTTCACGGGCCGCGGACCGCTCACGGGCCCGTTCGGACGCCCGGGGGCCGCCTCGGGCGGGCAGGGGTCCGGTACCGCGCGCGGGGCGCCCTGCACCGGCCGAGGGGCTGCCACGGCCCAGTGGGCCGCCGGGGCGGTCAGGCCCGGCCCGCGACCGTGATGATCTCGGGGGCGCTGGGGGTGAGCGGCCGGCGCCCCCAGTCGCCGTACTGCTCGTGCACGACGAGCCCGGCCTCGCCGAGGAACGTCCGCAAGGCGTCCGCGCCCAGGAACCGCAGCGTGCTGCGGCTGACCCGCGGCCACCCCCAGCGCGGGTGCTCGAAGGTCTCGCTGAACGTCACCCGGTCCCCGAGCACCGGCGTCTCGACCTCGTGCCGCACCCGTACGGGATCTCCGTGCGCGTCGCTCACCTCGCGCGCCCGCTCGGGCCGCCATCCCTCCCACGCCCGGACGGCGGGATTGCGGGTCTCGAAGACGAACCGCCCGCCGTCGCCGAGAGCCTGCCGTACGGCGGCCAGCGCGGAGCGCACCTCCTCGTCGCCGACGAGCACCTGGAACGCGTGCCCGGTCATCACGACGAGGTCGAACTCCCCCTCCCAGCGCACCGATCCGAGGTCCCCGAGCACCCACTCGACGTCCGCCTGCCCGCGCGCCTGCACCAGCATGGCCGCGGCGGGATCCAGCCCGCACAGCCGCCCCCCGTGACCGGTCTCCCGGGCACGCGCCAGCAAGCGTCCCGTCCCGCATCCGACATCGAGCACGGACCGCGCGGACATCACCAGATCCAGGTAGAAGTCGTCGCTCGGACCCCATGGATTCAGCGTGTCGTACAAGGCGGCGAGTGAGACGTCACTGAACGATCGGTCAGCCATCACAGCAGTCTCTCAGCCCCGGCGGCCGCACGAAACCACTGATCGGAAAGGAACGGGTGAGCAAGTGATGGGGAAAGAATGGCAGGTTGAGGGGACGGGAAAGGGGAGCCGGGGTTCGCCGGGCTCCGACACCGCAGACGAGGATCGGGACGAGATGCTGCACCACATCGAGCTGTGGGTACCGGATCTGGGACGGGCCGTACGCTCCTGGGGCTGGCTGCTGGAGCGGCTCGGATACACGCCGTACCAGGACTGGCCGGACGGCCGGAGCTGGCGGCTGGGGGAGACCTACCTCGTCTTCGAGCAGTCCCCAGCCCTGACCGCCGACCGCCACGACCGTCTGCGTCCCGGACTGAACCACCTCGCCTTCCACGTGCCGAGCCGCGCCCAACTCGACACCCTGGTCACCGAGGCCCCGGACCACGGCTGGACCCTCCTCTTCCCCGAAGCCCACCCCCACGCGGGCGGCCCCGCCCACTACGCCGCCTACCTGGAGGACCCGGACGGCTTCGAGGCCGAACTCGTGGCCCGGCGGGAGGAGTAGCGGAGCTTTAATCGCTCGACATCGAACGGGCCCGGCCGGGATGCTTCACCCCGATGACTTCACAGACACGTACGGACAGGCCCAGTGACTGGGACGAGCGTTCCCAGTTGGCCACCTTTCTCGACTACGCCCGTGCCACCGCCCGCGCCAAGTGCGAGGACGTTTCGGCCGAGGACGCCCGCAAGGCTCCGTTGCCCGGGTCGCCGCTGATGACTCTGAGCGGGCTGATCAACCATCTGCGCTGGGTCGAGTACTACTGGTTCCAGGTGGTCTTCCTGGGCGAGGAGGACGAGGGGCCCTGGACGGACGAGGACCCCGACCGCGAGATGCGAATCGCCGTCGACTTCCCGCTCGCCCAGCTTCTCGGCGAGTACGAGGAACAGAGCGCCCGCTACCGCACGTTGGTGGCCGAGCACGACCTCGACACCAAGGCCAAGCGGGCGGGGCGCGACGGCACCCACGTCGACCTCCGCTGGATCGTCCTCCACCTCGTGGAGGAGACGGCCCGCCACAACGGCCACCTCGACATCCTGCGCGAACTGGCCGACGGCCGGACGGGAGACTAGACCATGGGAGAAGCACGGTTGTCGCACCCCACCATCCGCACGATCACCTTCGACTGCTCCGGTGATCCCTACGATGTCGGGCTGTTCTGGAGCCGGCTGCTCGGCCGGCCGCTGAACGACGACGACAAGCCCGGTGACCCGGAGGCGGTGATCGAGGACCCGGCCGGTGGCCCGACGCTTCTGTTCGTGCGGGTCCCCGAGGGCAAGACGGTCAAGAACCGCGTCCACCTCGACCTGACCCCGCACGGCCGCACCCGCGACGACGAGGTCGAACACGCCATCTCCCTCGGCGCCCGCCGCGTCGCGGACCACATCCGCCCCGACGGCAGCGGTTGGGTTCTCCTCGCGGACCCCGAGGGCAACGAATTCTGCATGGAGCGCGGGGACTTGGAGTTGGGCTAGCCGAAACTGGTCACGGCGTTCGCCGCCGCATTCCCTCAGATTCGGTCACTGTCTGTGTCTTCGCGTGATCTATGCCTTGGGGGAAAGGCGGGTAGCCCCGACATGCGGAAGGCCCGTGCTTCTTTGGCAGAAGCACGGGCCTTTCGGGTTCGCATGCGGCCGTCGGCCGGCAGATCGAAGGACTCAGTACTTGATGATCCAGGTCATCTTCTTCCGACCGGGTTCGCTCCCAACCCCAGTCCTCTTACCGCATTTCACATCACTGCCGACCACCTTGAGGTAGCCGCACTGCGGTGAAGCGACCGACGTCTTGGCGTTGTTGTGGAGGCTCGTCCACACCCAGTTCTGTGAACTCGTGCACATGCGGGCGTACACGGGCTTTTCCCTGCCGCTGTGCGCCATGCACCACGCGTCGCGGTTGTACTCCGTGTAGAGCTGGCCGCCCACATGGCCCCACCACTGCTTCTTCGTGTTCTTACACGTGGCTTGGGTGAGCTTCTCGTCCTTCCAGTTCATCTGGAGGCATTTCCCAGTGGCCTGGTTGACGAGATGAAACGTGGTGCCTCCGGACGCGGCCTGTGCAGGCGACACCGGTCCCAGAAGCGAGAATCCGAGCGCCATTGCTCCAATGGCCATCCCGAACTTCTTGATGCTCTTCACGTATTGATCCACCCGTTTCTCTGCGGCGCATGGTCAGTGCGTTCGACCGTGATCCTCTCCGACATGAACCCGACAACGGAAGGGATCTGAGGTAGATCAGAGCCACGGGCTCGCATATCGCAGCCCCTCTGCACGAGAGAAGGCCCGCACCGGGAAGTGCGGGCCTTCGTTCCCCTGGAACCGGCGTTCATGGGCTCGGGTCAATGGGCCTGGAAAGTCGGTTCCTGAAGGTGGCGGCTGACGAAAAGGGGTGTGTCAGACCGCTGCCTCGGGGTTCTTCGCGAGACGCTGGGCCGGAACGGTCTCCGTCGTCTCCGGGTAGTGGCAGGCCGTCAGGTGGCCGTCGTTGCTGCCCGAGATCTGCACCAGCGGCGGAGCCTCGGTCGCGCACTTCTCCGTCGCCTTCCAGCAGCGGGTGCGGAACCGGCAGCCCGACGGCGGGTTGAGCGGAGAGGGGACGTCACCCGTGAGCAGGATGCGCTCACGGGCCGGGACGTCGTCCGCGGTCGCCTCGGGGACGGCGGACATCAGCGCGCGGGTGTACGGGTGGCGCGGGTTCTCGTACAGGTCCTCGCGGTTGGCGATCTCGACGATCTTGCCGAGGTACATCACCGCGACGCGCTGCGAGAAGTGCCGCACGATCGCGAGGTCGTGCGCGATGAACAGGAACGCGATGCCCAGGTCCCGCTGGAGCTCCTGGAGCAGGTTCACGACCTGCGCCTGGATGGAGACGTCGAGCGCCGAGACCGGCTCGTCCGCGACGATCAGCTTCGGCTCCAGGGCGAGCGCGCGGGCCACTCCGATGCGCTGGCGCTGTCCGCCGGAGAACTCGTGCGGGAAGCGGTTGTAGTGCTCGGGGTTGAGACCGACCGTCTCCAGCAGCTCACGTACGCGCTTCTCGTGGCCGCCGGGCGTCTTGATCCCGTTGATCTCCATCGGACCCGAGATGATCTTGCCGACCGTCTGCCGCGGGTTCAGCGAGGCGTACGGGTCCTGGAAGATCATCTGGATCTCGGAGCGGACCGGCGCGAGCTGCTTGCGGCCGGCGTGCGTGATGTCCTGGCCGCGGTACTTGATGGTGCCGCCGGTGGGCTCCAGCAGACGCGTGACCAGCCGGCCCGTCGTCGACTTGCCGCAGCCGGACTCGCCGACCAGACCGAGGCTCTCGCCCTCGGCGACCTGGAAGTCGAGACCGTCCACGGCCTGGACCGCGCCGATCTTCCGCTTGAAGGGGAAGCCGCCCATCACCGGGAAGTGCTTGGTCAGTCCGGTGACGTCCAGGAGGGGGTTCGTGTTGCTCATGATCGTGAAGTCCCGTCTCAGTTACGTCAGTGCGACCGCGTCGCGGCGAGGTCGGCGAAGAAGTCGCGGCGCTGGTCCGCCGTGAGGTGGCAGGCGGCACCGCGCCCGTCCGTGACCTGGAGCGGCGGCTGCTCGGTGGAGCAGTGGCCGTCCGTGACCTTCTCCGCGAAGGTGCACCGCGGGTGGAAGCGGCAGCCCGACGGCGGGTTGAGGAGCGAGGGCGGCGAGCCGGGGATCGGCGACAGCGGCACGTCGACCGGTCCGTCCAGGCTCGGCATCGAGCCCAGCAGGCCCCAGGTGTAGGGGTGCTGCGGCGCGCGCAGCACCTCCTTCTTGGTGCCCCGCTCCACGCACCGGCCGCCGTACATCACCAGCACGTCGTCCGCGATGTCGGCGATGACGCCGAGGTCGTGGGTGATGAAGATGATGGCGGTGCCGAACTCCTGCTGGAGGTCCTTGAGCAGGTCCATGATCTGGGCCTGCACGGTGACGTCGAGCGCGGTGGTCGGCTCGTCCGCGATCAGCAGCTCGGGGTCGCAGACCAGCGCCATGGCGATCATCGCGCGCTGGCGCATACCGCCGGAGAACTGGTGCGGGTAGTCGTCCACCCGGACGTCCGGCTGCGGGATGCCGACGCGCTTGAGCATCTCGATCGCCCGCGCCCGGGCCTCCTTCTTGGAGGCACCGGTGTGCTTGCGGTACGTCTCGCCGATCTGCTTGCCGATGGTGTGGTAAGGCGACAGCGAGGCCAGCGCGTCCTGGAAGATCATCGACATCTTGTTGCCGCGCAGCCGCTCCAGCTCCCGCTCGGAGGCGGTCAGCAGCTCCTTGCCGTCCAGCAGGATCTCGCCGTCGATGGCCGTGCGCTCACGGTCGTGCAGACCGAGGATCGTCAGGTTCGTGACGGACTTGCCCGAACCCGACTCGCCCACGATGCCGAGCGTCTTGCCCTTGGCCAGGTCGAAGGTGAGACCGTCGACGGCCTTGACGACGCCGTCCTCGGTGGAGAAGTGGACCTTGAGATCCCTGACGGACAGGAAGGGCTGCTGATCGGTGCTCGTCACGGGGACGCTCCTGGGGGTGATGCGAGGGGTAGCTTGCGGTTCGGCGGGGGACGGCGGCGGGGCGCCGGGGTCAGGCGAGCCGGATCCGCGGGTCGATGAGGGCGTAGACGGCGTCGACGACGATGTTGAACAGGACGATGGCGCCGGCGGACAGGATGGTGACGCCGAGCAGCATGGGCAGGTCGCTCTTCGACACGGAGTCCACCGCGAGGCGGCCGATGCCCTGGAGGCTGAAGACCGACTCGGTGATGATCGCGCCGCCGATCAGGGTGCCCAGGTCGATACCGAAGACCGTGACGATGGGGCCCATCGCGCCGCGCCAGGCGAACCGGAAGAAGACGTTCGCGCGTGACAGGCCCTTGGCCCGTGCGGTGCGGACGTAGTCCTCGCTGAGCTGCTCGACGAGCTGCGAGCGGGTCATACGGGTGTAGTTGGCCGTGAAGATGACCGCCAGCGTCAGCCACGGGAGCAGCAGACCGGAGAACCAGGCCACCGGGTCGTCGGTGAACGGCGTCCACGACGGCTGAGCGAAGAGGTCGAGCTTCGTGACCAGGAAGAACATCGCCACGTAGCCGACGAAGTAGATCTGCAATGAGGAACCGAACAGCGAGGCCGAGCTGGCGAACTTGTCCAGGAACTTGCCCTGCTTGAGCGCGGCCAGCATGCCGGTGCCGACGCCGAAGATCAGGAAGACGACGGCCGCGCCGAGCGCGAGCGAGATGGTCGTCGGCAGACGGTCCAGGATCGTGCCGAGGACGGGCTCGTTGTTGGCGAAGGAGTAGCCGAGGCAGGGCGCGGGGCAGTTCCCGAAGCCGGCGTAGTCCCGCCCGACGAACAGACCCTTGAGCCAGTACCAGTACTGCACCGGGACCGGGTGGTCGATGCCCAGGTTGTGCCGGATCTGCGCGAGCACGTCGGGCGTGCAGTTCTTGCCGCAGGACATCATCGCCGGGTCACGTGGGATGGCGTAGAAGAGACCGAACGTGATGGCGCTGATGATCAGCAGGATGACCAGTGCGCCGAGGACTCGGCGGACGAGGAAGCGGGACATGGGGGCGTGACTTTCCGGACGGGGCGCCGTCGCCGGGGGGGCGTGAAGGGGGGAGGGCCGGTGGGGGGGGGGGGGGGCGCTGAGCCCGCCCCCCGCCCCGCAGAGATATAAACCTAAATCTCAAGTAGCGAAGACCAGACTAGC
>NZ_JBHYXD010000014.1:119735-125024 GCF_042751995.1 Streptomyces sp. NPDC059371
CCCCACCCCCTTGCTCCCGGTGGGTGTCTTTCCCCCCTCTCCGGGGCGGTCGGGGGGGGGGGGGGGGGGGGGGGGGGGGGGGGGGGCGCCGGCCCCCCCCCCCCCCCCCACGGGTCGTACGGCTTACTTCATCGCGTAGAGCTTGCAGAGCGCGATGCAGGTGTTGCCGCTGTCGTACGTGACGTTGCCGACCTTGGAGCCGTGCATCCAGTTACGGATGGAGTGGTAGTCCGGGACCACCGCGGCGAGCTCCATGATCTGGCGGTCGACCGCACCCCAGGCCTTGTTCGCGGCCTCGACGTCCGTGATCTTGGCGGCGGCGTCGATGGCCTTGTTGACGCTCGCGTCGTTCAGCTGCGCGTAGTTGCTGCGGCCGTCGCCGATGTTCTTGCCGCTCCAGCAGGGGTAGAAGACGGAGTAGCCGTTCGGCCAGTCCGGGCTCCAGCCCGCGGCGAAGAGGTCGAAGTCGTTGTCGATCTTGCCGATCTGGGTGTAGAAGGTCGACTTGTCGACCTGCTTGTTGACGACCTGGAAGCCGGCGGCCTCCAGAGCGTTCTTGATGGCGACGGCGGACTTGACCGCGTTCTCGGAGGACTGGTAGGCGATGACCAGCTTCTGGCCGACCTTGCCGGCTTCCTTGAGGAGCGCCTTGGCCTTGGCCGGGTCGCCGCCGGGCTTCGTCGTCACCCCGTACAGGTCGAACTTCGCGTAACCCGGCGTCACGGGCGAGAGGATCGTGCTGGCGAGCTCGCTGGTGGAGGCGCCACCGCGGATCGTCTGGAGCTGCTGGTGCGGCCAGGCCCAGTTGATGGCCTGACGGACCTTGACGTCCGTGATGCGGGTCGTGTTGATCGGCCAGTAATACGTGACCGTGTCGACCTCGGTGAGGACGCGCTGCTTCAGCTTGGCGTTGGTGAGCACCTGGGCGATGCGCTCGGGTGCGACCTCGTTGAAGATCGACATCGCGTACTGGTCATTGCCCGAGTCCGCGACGTAGCGGTCGGTGGAGGCCAGCAGCTCGAAGCCGAACTGGAAGACGTACTTGTCCGGGTAGTTGTTGCGGATCGCGTCCGTCGCCGGGTCCCAGTGCTCGTTGCGCACGTAGGTGAGCGACTTGCCGACGCTGCGGCTGTCGATCTTGTACGGGCCGCAGGAGAAGGGGCGCTTGTCGTACTTCTCCTTGGTGTCCTTCTTCTTGTTCACCAGGGAGTAGCCGCGCATGGCGAGCGTGAAGTTGAAGTCGGCACGGGCCTCGTTCAGGTGGAACGTGATGGTCTTGCCGTCGACCTCGATGGAGGCGAGCTTCTTGCCCTCGTAGGGGCCCTTGTACTTGTCGCCGCCGACCAGCCACTGCTGGACGTAGCGGGGACCTTCGGTGACGAAGGAGGCGAAGAGGCGCTCGAAGGTGTGGCGGAGGTCGTCGGAGGAGATCTCCGAGCCGTCCTCCCACTTCAGACCGTCCTTCAGGGTGAAGGTCCAGGTCTTGCCGCCGTCCTTCGTGGTGCCGGCGTCGGTGGCCGCGTCGCCGATGAGCGTGGCGCCGCCCTTGTCGTCGATCTTGTAGCCGGTCAGGCCGCGCAGGATCGGGACCGTGATGGCGCCCTCGGTGGAGACGTAGATCTGCGCCGGGTCCAGGTGGTCCATGTCGAACTGGTCGAGGGAGTAGATCGTCCCGCCCTTGACCGCTCCCTTGACCTCCGGCGCCGGGCCGGTGGAGTCGGCCTTGGTGCCGACCGGGATCTCCTGGGTCTTGGAGCCGCTGACCGAAGGAGCCTTGCGGTTCGACTTGTTGTCGCTGCCGCTGCCGCCACAGGCGGTCAGCACGGACGACGACGCCGCAACCACGCCGGTGGCGATCAGGAAGTTTCTACGTGAGAACGACATGGATGATCCTGCCTTAAAGGGACGATCGGGACAGATGGTCAGGCCGCACGACACTGAATCGGCCGGGTGGAGCAGGTGGCTACCGCTTGGACTTCGGGTCGAGCGCGTCGCGCACCGAATCGCCGAGCAGGTTGAAGGCGAGGACGAAGATCACCATGGACAGGCCCGGGAAGAGCATGAAGGTGAGGTCCTCGGTGTAGAACTGGGCGCCGCGCTGGATCATGACGCCCCAGTCCGGGGTCGGGTCGATGATGCCGACGCCGAGGAAGGCCAGACCGGCTTCCGCGGTCACGTACGCCGGGAGCATGAGCGTGGACTGGATGATGATCGGAGTCCACAGGTTGGGCAGCAGTTCCTTGAACACGATGCGGCGGGACGACGCACCGGTGACCTTGGCCGCCTCGATGTACTCGCGCTCGCGCAGTCCGAGGACCTGGCCGCGCAGCAGTCGGGCGATCGAGGCCCAGCCGAAGCCGGAGAGGACAAGGATCAGGGACGCGGCCCGCAGGGACGTGGGGATGTTCTCGTCGGGGGCGACGAACAGCCCGTACACCACCGGCATGAAGGCGATGAAGAAGAGCGTCGAGGGGAACGACAGCAGGATGTCGATGACACGGCCGACGAAGTAGTCGGTCCTGCCGCCCAGGTAGCCGGCCGTGACGCCGACGATCACGCCGATGACGGTGGTCAGCAGGGTCGCGGCGACCGCGATGCCCAGTGACGTCCTGATGCCGTAGAGCAGGAAGGTGAAGACGTCCCGGCCCAGCTGGGGCTCGATGCCGAACCAGAACTCCGAGCTCATCCCGCCGTTGGGGCCTGACGGGTAGGCGAAGCCGTCGAGGAGTTCCGGGCGCTGGCTGGCGTAGGTCGTGTACGGGTTCTTCCCGTACAGCTTGGCTATGAGCGGCGCGCCGATCGCGATGACGAAGAAGAACACCACGATGTACGCGGAGACGACACCGGTGCGGTCGCGCTTGAAGCGCGTCCAGGCGAGTCGTCCGGGGGAGCGACTTTCCGAGCCCTTGGGGGTGGAAGACGGGGCCGGGGTCTTGCCGGTCTCGTCGGTCACCTCAAGTGGGGCGGCCGCGGATGGAGTAGGGGGGGTCATGATGCTCCAGGCCCGAGGGGGTCAAGGGCTCCGCAGGGCGCTCCCTACGGGCTACGCCGGACTTTTTCAACGCAATTCATGCAAGGTCAATAAAATCTCGGTCGCCTTGGTCTTGTCTTTACTTTCTTTACCTCTGTTTGACCTCAGCGTAACTACGCGTGTAGCGCACTGTGGCCGTTCTGTGTCCGGATTCGGACTAACAGGGCGAAACGGGCAATGAGTTCGTTATCCGGACGCCGGAGTCTCGGAATGCGTACATCTCGTGCACTGGAATCAACAGTTCCGCATCGAACGGTGGAGATCTGTTGCGCGGACGGTCAAGATCGTCTGCGCGGACGGTCAAGATCATTTGACGGGGTGTCCGGAGTGCCTCCTTCCGGATGGATCGCCACTCGGAAGGGTGGGGTAAATGTGCGATCTGCCCTATATAGGAAGATATTGGGCCGTAAAGGCACACCGCACCGGAGCCGGACGTCCCAGCCCGACCCCGGCGCCGGCGGCACAGCGCACTCTCGAGGAGGCACTCCATGCGTGGAGCCACGCACGCCAAATGGGCCGCATGCGCGGCGGCGGTAGTCCTGGCGGCGTCCGCCTGCGGAGGCGGAGGCGGAGGGGGTGGCAGCGGCAGCGGCTCCGGCACCGTCAGCGCCTCCTGGGGCGACCCGCAGAACCCGCTGGAGCCGTCCAACACCAACGAGGTGCAGGGCGGCAAGGTCCTCGACATGATCTTCCGCGGGCTGAAGCGGTACAACGCCAAGACCGGCGCCGCCGAGGACATGCTCGCCCAGAAGATCGAGACCTCGGACTCGCAGAACTTCACGATCACGGTCAAGGACGGCTGGAAGTTCAGCAATGGCGAGGCCGTCACCGCCCAGTCCTTCGTCGACGCCTGGAACTACGGCGCCAGCCTGAAGAACAACCAGAAGAACGCGTACTTCTTCGGATACATCGAGGGCTACGACAAGGCGCACCCCGAAACGGGCAAGCAGAGCGCCGACACCCTGTCCGGGCTCAAGGTGACCGGCACGAACACGTTCACCGTCAAGCTCACCCAGAAGTTCTCGACGTTCCCGGACACCCTCGGCTACGCGGCCTTCTCGCCGCTGCCCAAGTCGTTCTTCAGCGACCACGCCGCCTGGGTCGCGAAGCCCATCGGCAACGGCCCGTACACCATCAACAGCTACGCCAAGGGCTCCCAGATGTCCCTGACGAAGTGGGACGGCTACCCCGGTGACGACAAGGCGAAGAACGACGGTGTGACCCTCAAGGTCTACACGGACAACAACACCGCCTACAACGACCTCCTGGCCGGAAACCTCGACCTCGTCGACGACGTGCCCGCCGCCCAGCTCAAGAACGCCAAGAGCGACCTGAACGGCCGGTACATCAACACCCCGGCCGGCATCATCCAGACGCTCGCCTTCCCGTTCTACGACCCGAAGTGGAACACCAGCGGCGCCACCAAGGTCCGGCAGGGACTGTCCATGGCGATCAACCGCCAGCAGATCACCGACACCATCTTCCAGAAGACGCGCACGCCCGCGAGCGACTGGACCTCACCGGTGCTCGGCGAGAAGGGCGGCTTCCAGGAAGGCCTGTGCGGCAAGTACTGCGACTACAACCCGTCCGAGGCCAAGAAGATGGTCCAGGAGGGCGGCGGTCTGCCCGGCGGCCAGGTCAAGATCACGTACAACGCGGACACCGGCTCCCACAAGGAATGGATCGACGCCGTCTGCAACTCGATCAACAACGCCCTCGGCAACGACAAGGCCTGCGTCGGCAACCCGGTCGGCACCTTCGCCGACTTCCGCAACCAGATCGGGCAGCACAAGATGCCCGGTCCGTTCCGGGCCGGCTGGCAGATGGACTACCCGCTGATCCAGAACTTCCTGCAGCCGCTGTACTACACGAACGCCTCCTCCAACGACGGCCAGTGGTCCAACAAGCAGTTCGACAGCCTGGTCAACCAGGCGAACGCGGAGACCGACACCAGCAAGGCCATCAAGCTCTTCCAGCAGGCCGAAGGCGTCGTACGGGACAACATGGCCGCCATCCCGCTCTGGTACCAGAACGGCAGCGCCGGCTACTCGGACAAGGTCTCGAACGTGGCCCTGAACCAGTTCAGCGTGCCCGTCTACAACGAGATCACCGTCAACTGAGCCGCCACGGCGGGGCCCCCCCCCCCGGCCCCCCCCCCCCCCCCCCCCGCCCCCCTGGGGCGGGTCGGCCAACCGCGGCCGCGGCCGATGTTGCCCGGGGGGCAGCGGGCCCCCCCCCGGGGGGTTTAACAAACAGAG
>NZ_JBHYXD010000014.1:125034-134420 GCF_042751995.1 Streptomyces sp. NPDC059371
CTCACCCCCCAACATCTCCTCTACGGGCCACCAACCCATTTCCCGGGCCCCATAAAACACCTAAAACCCCAACCCCCCCCCCCCCCCGGGGCCCCCCCCCCCGCGCCCCCGCTCCTCTCTCCCCGGAGCACTCATGGGACGGTACGTCATCCGGCGACTGCTGCAGATGATCCCGGTCTTCATCGGCGCCACACTGCTCATCTTCCTGATGGTGAACGTGATGGGCGACCCCATCGCGGGCCTGTGCGGTGAGCGCAAGTGCGACGCCGCCACGGCCGCCCAGCTGCGGGAGGAGTTCAACCTCGACAAGAACGTTTTCGTCCAGTACCTGCTGTATTTGAAAGACATCTTCACCGGTGACTTCGGCACCGCGTTCAACGGACAGCCGGTCACCGAGCTGATGTCCACCGCCTTCCCGGTCACCATCCGGCTGACGCTGGTCGCGATCTTCTTCGAGATCATCATCGGCATCACGCTCGGTGTCATCACCGGTCTGCGCCGCGGCCGGCCGGTCGACACGGGCGTCCTGCTGCTCACCCTCGTGGTCATCTCCGTGCCGACCTTCGTCACCGGTCTGCTGGCCCAGCTCCTGCTCGGCGTCAAATGGGGCTGGATCAAACCCTCGGTCTCCGCGGACGCCACCTTCGGCGAGCTGATCGTGCCCGGCCTCGTGCTGGCCTCGGTCTCCCTCGCCTATGTCACCCGGCTGACCCGGACCTCCATCGCGGAGAACAAGAGGTCCGACTACGTCCGTACGGCCGTCGCCAAGGGCCTGCCGCGGCGCCGCGTCACCATCAGGCATCTGCTGCGCAACTCGCTGATCCCGGTGGTCACCTTCATCGGCACCGACATCGGCGCCCTCATGGGCGGCGCGATCGTCACCGAGCGGATCTTCAACATCCACGGTGTCGGCTACCAGCTCTACCAGGGGATCGTGCGCCAGAACACCCAGACCGTCGTCGGCTTCGTGACGATCCTCGTCCTCATCTTCATGGTCGCCAATCTGCTCGTCGACCTTCTGTACGCCGTACTCGACCCGAGGATCCGCTATGCCTGAGCAGCCGCCCTACGAGGAAGAGGAATTCCACCACGGCCCCGAAGGTCCGCCGCCGGAGGACCTCGCGATCGCTCCGACCGGCTTCGGCGGCACCATGGACCTCGGATCGAGCGAAGCGGAGACCCTGGAGAAGACACCGGGAGGACCGGAGGGCACGGGGCCCAGCGAGAAGCCGCGCTCCCTCTGGTCCGACGCCTGGCGGGACCTGCGCCGCAACCCCGTCTTCATCATCTCCGGACTCATCATCATCTTTCTGGTCGTGATCTCGATCTGGCCCTCGCTGATCACCGACCAGAGCCCGCTCAAGTGCGACCTCTCCAAGGCGCAGGAGGGCTCGCAGTCCGGACACCCCTTCGGCTACGACGGTCAGGGCTGCGACGTCTACACCAGGACCGTGTACGGGACCCGCGTCTCGATCAGCGTCGGTGTCCTCGCCACGATCGGGGTCGCCCTCCTCGGCTCGTTCCTCGGCGGTCTCGCCGGCTTCTACGGCGGGGTGGGCGACTCGGTCCTGTCCAGGATCACCGACATCTTCTTCGCGATCCCCGTCGTGCTCGGCGGTCTGGTCCTCCTCTCCGTGGTGACCAGCAACACGATCTGGCCGGTCGTCGGATTCATGGTGCTGCTCGGCTGGCCGCAGGTCTCCCGGATCGCACGCGGCTCCGTCATCACGACCAAGGAGAACGACTACGTCCACGCGGCCCGCGCCCTCGGCGCGTCCAACTCCCGGATGATGCTGCGGCACATCACCCCGAACGCGATCGCGCCGGTCATCGTCGTCGCGACCATCGCGCTCGGCACGTACATCTCGCTGGAGGCGACGCTGTCGTACCTGGGCGTCGGTCTCAAGCCCCCGACGGTGAGCTGGGGCATCGACATCTCCTCGGCCTCCGCGTACATCCGCCAGGCCCCGCACATGCTGCTGTGGCCGGCCGGCGCGCTCGCGATCACCGTGCTCGCGTTCATCATGCTCGGCGACGCGGTGCGCGACGCCCTCGACCCGAAGCTGAGGTGAGTGCCGTGCTGCTCGAAGTGCGCGATCTGCACGTGGAGTTCAGAACCCGGGACGGTGTCGCCAAGGCCGTCAACGGCGTCACGTACAGCGTCGACGAGGGCGAGACGCTCGCCGTGCTCGGCGAGTCCGGCTCCGGCAAGTCGGTGACCGCCCAGGCGGTGATGGGCATCCTCGACATCCCGCCCGGGAAGATCACCGGCGGCGAGATCCTCTTCCAGGGCAAGGACCTGCTGAAGTTCAAGGAGGAGGAGCGGCGCAAGGTCCGGGGCGCCGAGATGGCGATGATCTTCCAGGACGCGCTGTCCTCCCTGAACCCCGTGATCAGTGTCGGGGACCAGCTCGGCGAGATGTTCACCGTGCACCGCGGGATGAAGCGCAAGGAGGCCCGCGCCAAGGCGATCGAGCTGATGGAGCACGTGCGCATCCCGGGGGCCGCCGAGCGCGTGCGGGACTATCCGCACCAGTTCTCCGGCGGTATGCGCCAGCGCATCATGATCGCCATGGCGCTGGCCCTGGAACCCGCCCTGATCATCGCGGACGAACCGACCACCGCGCTCGACGTCACCGTGCAGGCCCAGGTCATGGACCTGCTGGCGGAACTCCAGCGCGAGCTGCACATGGGGCTCATCCTCATCACCCACGACCTCGGCGTGGTCGCGGACGTCGCCGACAAGATCGCGGTGATGTACGCGGGCCGGATCGTCGAGACCGCCCCGGTCCACGACATCTACAAGGCGCCCGCCCACCCCTACACCAAGGGTCTCCTCGAGTCGATCCCCCGGCTCGACCAGAAGGGCCAGGAGCTCTACGCCATCAAGGGCCTGCCGCCCAACCTGATGCACATCCCGCCGGGCTGCGCCTTCAACCCGCGCTGTCCGATGGCCCAGGACATCTGCCGCACCGAGGTGCCGCCGCTCGTGGAGGTCGACGCGGACCGCGGGAGCGCCTGCTTCTTCTGGAGGGAGTGCCTCGATGACTCAAGCCGCAACTGAGCCGCTGCTGGAGGTCAGCGGACTGGTCAAGCACTTCCCGCTCACCCAGGGGATCCTGTTCAGGAAGCAGATCGGGGCCGTCAAGGCGGTCGACGGCGTCGACTTCCACCTCGACCGCGGCGAGACCCTCGGCATCGTCGGCGAGTCCGGCTGCGGCAAGTCCACCGTCGCCAAGATGCTGGTCAACCTGGAGAGGCCGACCGAGGGCGCGATCAAGTACAAGGGCGAGGACATCACCCAGTTGTCCGGCAAGGCGCTGAAGGCGGTGCGCCGCAACATCCAGATGGTGTTCCAGGACCCGTACACCTCGCTCAACCCGCGCATGACCGTCGGAGACATCATCGGGGAGCCGTACGACATCCACCCCGAGGTCGCGCCGAAGGGCGACCGGCGGCGCAAGGTCCAGGAGCTGCTGGACGTGGTCGGGCTCAACCCGGAGTACATCAACCGCTATCCGCACCAGTTCTCCGGCGGCCAGCGCCAGCGCATCGGCATCGCGCGGGGCCTGGCGCTGCGGCCCGAGATCATCGTCGCCGACGAGCCTGTCTCCGCGCTCGACGTCTCCGTGCAGGCGCAGGTGATCAACCTGCTGGACCGGCTCCAGACCGAGTTCGAGCTCAGCTACGTCTTCATCGCGCACGACCTGTCGATCGTGCGGCACATCTCCGACCGGGTCGGGGTGATGTACCTCGGGCGGATCGTGGAGACCGGCAGGGACGTCGAGATCTACGACCATCCGACGCACCCCTACACCCAGGCGCTGCTGTCCGCGGTGCCCGTGCCGGACCCGGAGGCCCGGGAGCACCGGGAGCGGATCATCCTGCACGGGGACGTGCCCTCGCCCGCGCACATCCCGTCCGGCTGCCGGTTCCGCACGCGCTGCTGGAAGGCGCAGGAACGCTGCACGCTGGAGGTGCCGCTGCTCGCGGTGCCGGCCGAGTTCCGGCTCGTCGAGGGACCGGCCGCCCACGACTCGGCCTGTCACTTCGCGGAGGAGAAGCAGGTCGTGCCGCCCGAGGAGCCGTCCGACGGAACGCCATAGCGGCACAAACGTGAGCAAACTTCGTTAACACACAGGCAACTTGACGGAAGCGGTACCGATATACGGACGCGTCAGGGTGAACACCGTACGGCCGTGCGGGTGCCGTGAACGAGCCGGGGTGTCGCCATGTCACCCCGGCTCGTTGTTTTTCCCGGTGGGTCAGCTCATGCCGAGAGAGCGCTTCAGGAAGTTCACCTGGAGCAGGAGCAGGTTCTCGGCGACCGTTTCCTGCGGGGTCATGTGGGTGACCCCCGACAGGGGCAGGACCTCGTGGGGGCGGCCGGCGGCGAGCAGGGCGGAGGAGAGCCGCAGGGCGTGCGCCACCACCACGTTGTCGTCCGCGAGGCCGTGCACGATCATCAGCGGCCGGTGCGTGTCCGCGGGCGCGGCCAGCCCCTCGTCGGTGACCAGTGAACTCTTCGCGTACACCGCCGGGTTCGTCGCCGGGTCGCCGAGGTAGCGCTCGGTGTAGTGCGTGTCGTACAGCCGCCAGTCGGCGACCGGGGCGCCCGCGATGCCCGCGTGGAAGACGTCGGGGCGGCGCAGCACGGCGAGTCCCGCGAGCCAGCCCCCGTAGGACCAGCCGCGGATCGCGACCCGGGACAGGTCGAGCGGGAACCGCTCCGCGAGACCGTGCAGTGCCTCCACCTGGTCGTCCAGGGAGAGCGTCAGGTCGTCGCGGATCGCCTTCTCCCAGGCGGGGGAGCGCCCCGGGGTGCCGCGCCCGTCGGCGACGACCACCGCGAAGCCCTGGTCGGCGAACCACTGCGAGGTGAGGTGCGCGTTGTGCGCGGCCAGCACCCGGGGGCCGTGCGGACCGCCGTAGGGGTCCAGGAGGACGGGCAGGGGGGTGTCACCGTCGTAGTCGGTAGGCATAAGCACGGCGCATGGGATTTTCTGTGCGCCCCCCTGTGTGAGCGTCACGCGCGGGGACAAACCGGGATCTTCGGCGTACGAGGAGATGGTCGCCGCCTTCTTCCCCTCGCGCAGCACCTGCACCTGGGCGCCCGGCTGGTCGAGCACCGACGACACGAGCACGGTCACGCCCCCGGCGCGCACGGCAGAGTGCACGCCGGGCTCCTGCGAGACGCGCTCCAGGCCGAGTTCGTTCACCCGGTACACATGCACTTCACCCGTTTCGGGGGAACTCGCCCCCTCGCCCGCCGAGGCCGCGACCAGCACGTCGTCGGCCGAGATGTCGAGCACCGCCCTGACGTGCAACTGGGCTCCGGTCAGCGGGCGTTCGCCGTACGCCAGGACCCGCGCGCCGCCCTCGTCGGCGATCCGCACGAGCTGTCCGCCGGGGCTCCAGCACGGCACTCCAGGGAAAAGATCAAGCCAAGTTGGATCTTCGTCCGCGTGCACCATCCGGGTCGCGCCGGAATCCGGGTCCACGGCCAGGAAGAGCTGGCTGCGCTGGTCCCTCGCCTGTACCAGAAGCAGCGGCGCACCCGCGGCTGACCAGTGCACATGTGCCAGATACGGGTAGCGCGCCCGGTCCCAGGACACCTCGGTGCGCACCCCGTCGAGCCCGAACACGAAGAGCCGTACCTCGGCGTTGGGGCTGCCCGCCACCGGATAGGCGACCCGCTGCGGATCGGCTTCCGGGTGCGCGGGGTCGGAGATCCACCAGCGCTGTACGGGCGTGTCGTCGACGCGCGCGACGAGCAGCCGGTCCCCTTCGGGCGACCACCAGAAGCCGCGCGAACGCCCCATCTCCTCGGCCGCGATGAACTCGGCCAGTCCGTAGGAAACCGTCCCGGGACCCCCGGCCGGCTCCGGCTCCGCGACGGCCCGGTCACCCTCGCCCTCGGCCCCGACCACGCGCAGGGCGCCCCCGGACACGTACGCCACGAGCGTGCCGTCCGGGGAGGGGCGGGGGTCGATCACCGGTCCGGGGACCGGGAGTTCACGCGCCGTGCCGGCCCGGAGCTCGGCCGTGAACAGCCGCCCTGACAAGGTGAAAGAGGCCAACTCGGCGGCTGTGTCGGTGGCATATCCGACGATGCCCGCGCCGCCCTCGCGGCTGCGCTCGCGGCGCGCCCGCTCCTCGGGGGACAGGTGCTCGGTGGCTCCGCCGAGCAGGGCCGCGGGGTCGGCCACGACCCGCTCACGGCTCTCGGACACGTCGAGGACCCACAGTTGGTTCGCCCGCTCCGTACCGGAGGGGGACCGCAGGAACACCACACGGGAACCGTCGGGGGACACGGTGAACGCGCGCGGCGCGCCGGAGGTGAACCGCTGGGTGCGGGCGTACCGGCGCGGGAAGGAGAGAGGCTCGTTCGTCATGCGTCGACCATATTGGCCATGCGCCCCCTTGTGCGGCCGTGCGCCGATCGATGCGCGCGTACGGATAGTTATGATCACTAGCGCTGTGTGGGTAGGAACCTGCTGGCTGCTGTTTGGATGTACCGACCCCTTGTGTCCGAACCCGTACCGGACCCCAAGTCCCCGGGAACTTTGGAGGTGAGCCGCCGTGGCACTCTCGATTTCGGCGGTGGTGCTGCTGGCGATCATCGTCTTTCTTCTGATCAAGAAGTCAGGACTGAAAGGCGGGCACGCGGTCGTCTGCATGCTGCTCGGCTTCTATCTCGCCTCCTCGACCATCGCGCCCACGATCAGCGATCTGACCACGAACATCGCGGGCATGATCGGCAGCATCAAGTTCTGATCCGCCCCGGGGCCGTGGGCGGGGAGAGTGTCCGGCTCCCGCTCCCCGCCTGCCCCGTCCGGCCTCCGCGAAACGGACCGGTCCGCGCCGCCGGACGGCGGGGGACCCGGGCCTCGTAGGGTGGGTTCCATGACGGAACTGCCCGACCGGCGTCTGCTCCTGGTGCACGCGCACCCGGACGACGAGTCGATCAACAACGGCGCGACCATGGCCCGGTACGCGGCCGAGGGCGCCCAGGTGACGCTGGTGACCTGCACCCTCGGCGAGGAGGGCGAGGTCATTCCGCCCGAACTCGCCCATCTCGCCCCCGACCGCGACGGCGGACTCGGTCCCTACCGGACCGGTGAGCTGAGGGCGGCCATGAAGGAGCTGGGCGTCACCGACCACCGCTTCCTGGGCGGCCCCGGACGGTTCCGCGACTCCGGGATGATGGGCGCCGAGCAGAACCACCGCCCCGGCGCCTTCTGGGCCGCGGACGTCGACGACGCCGCGGATCACCTCGTGGAGGTGATCCGTGAGGTGCGCCCCCAGGTGCTCGTCACCTATGACCCCGACGGCGGGTACGGGCACCCCGACCACATCCAGGCCCACCGCGTGGCCGTGCGCGCCGCGGAGCTGGCCGCGGATCCCGCCCACCGCCCCGACCTCGGCGGCGCGTGGCGGATCGCCAAGACCTACTGGAACCGGGTGCCGCGCCCGGTCGCCGAGGAGGCGTTCGCCCGCCTGCGCGAGGCCCTGCCCGAGCTGCCGTTCGACCGGAGCGCCGCCGTCGGCGACGTACCGGGCGTGGTCGACGAGGCGACCGTCACCACCGAGATCGACGGCATCGCGTACGCCATGGCCAAGGCCGCCGCGATGCGGGCGCACGCCACCCAGATCACCGTGGACGGCCCCTGGTTCGTCCTCTCGAACGAGCTGGCCCAGCCGCTCTTCACCACCGAGTACTACGAACTGGCCGGCGCCCCGCGCCCCGCGGCGCGCGAGCGAGACCTCTTCGAGGGGACCGGCACGACCGGGCGAGGGACGGATCCGCGATGAGCTCGAACGGACAGCGCGGCGGGGGAAGCATGCTCGCCCAGCCGATGAAGCCACCCTCGGGCGGGCGGATCGCCGCCTACCTGGGGCTCTTTGTGCTCGGCGGCGTGGTCGGCGTCGCCGGAGCGCTGGTGCAGCCGGGCTGGTTCCCGTTCGGGCTGCTGCTCGCCCTGGCGGGCGCCGCCGGACTCTTCCTGGGCGGCGCGCGGGCGGCGGGCACCCGGGCCGGAGCCGTCGCCCCCGCGGCGGGCTGGATGGTCGCCGTCGTCCTGCTCACCGCCAGCCGCCCGGAAGGGGACTTCCTCTTCGGCGCGGGAGTCGTCTCGTATCTCTTCCTGCTCGGAGGCATGGCTGTGGCTGTGATGTGTGCCACTCTCGGTCAGGGGCGGCAACCAGGCCCTTCCGGTGCCCGACTTGGCAAGTGACGTACCACTTCGCCGCATCGGTCCCGGGCGGGTCCTGTGCGAGATTCCTGCACGGTCGAGGTTTGCGGGCCGGACATGGCCAGTATGGTGGTGCGCGCCGCCGAGCTGCCCGAGATGAGGTCGAGTAAACGGGCGGCGGAGCCAACCGGGAGAACCTGCCTTGAGTCGTGAAACTGACAGTTCGTCCTCCGGGCCCAACGGGCGCGGTGGAGCCGCGTACCCGTCGGGGACGCCCCCGTACGGCACCCCCGCGGCTTCCGAGAACGGCGCCGACGCGGGCCGTTCGGCCGCCGGCAAGCCGACGGAGGAGCGCAAGACCGAGACAACGCTGACGACACGGATCCGGATCAACATCCCCGGATCGCGGCCCATCCCGCCCGTGGTCGTCCGTACACCCGTCGCCGACACCGACGCCTTGCCCGACGGCGGCGACGGCAAGGCGACCGGCACACCGGCGCCGCAGGGCACGAGTGCGCCCGCGGGCGCCTCCGGTCCGGCGGCCGCCGCCCCGGCCCCGTTCGCCCCCGCGACCGCGCCCGTGGAGCAGCCCGCGCCGGCCGAGGAGAAGACGAGCGACTGGTTCGCGCCCCGCAGGGCCGGCGCGCCCCCCAAGGGCGGGACGGGCGCCGGCTCCACCAACGGAGCGGGCATGCCGGGCGGTTCGGCTCCCGCGGGCGCCCTGCCCGCCGGGGCCACCCCGGGCACGGGACGGCCGGCGCCCTCCCCCGGCGCGGGCCCGCTGGGCATCACCGGTGGACGGCCCGGCGGCGCGAACGGTGCCGCGCTCCCCGGCGCCACCGGCGCCGGACCCGTGGCCCCCGGTCACGGCGGCGGCACGGGCTCCTTCGACGTCTCCGGGGCGCTGCGCGACACCGGCTCCTTCCCGGCCATCGGTTCGCCCGGCGCGGCAGGTACGCCCGGCGCGTCCGCGGGGTCCGGCGAACCGCGCCGCGACGACCTCCCGTACTTCTCCGAGAGCGGCCGCGGCGGCCCGACCGGCCCGACCGGCGGTCCCGCCACCGGCGACGGCCCGCTGCGGCCCCCGGCCGGGGCCCGCCGCGGGCCCCCCCCCCCGGCCGCCCCGGCCCGGCCCCTCGTCCGCGTCGACGGCAAGCACCGCAAGGGGGAGAGGAGTTGGCTGCCCTTCTC
>NZ_JBHYXD010000014.1:134430-135864 GCF_042751995.1 Streptomyces sp. NPDC059371
GCCCCCGGCCGGCGCCGGCGCGGGCCCCGGCAGCCTGGCCGCCCGGTCCGGTCCGGCCCCCGGCAACCGGAACACGGGCACGGGATACTCCGGCGCGCGCGGCGGCCTGAGCGGCGGTCTCAGCGACGACACCGCGATCCTCACCCCGCAGAAGCCGGCACCCGACCCCGGCCCCGGTGCCTACGGCGCCCCCGCGGACAACGTCTCCGGGCACACGCTGACCAGTGGCATGCCCGTCGTGTCGCCCAGCCAGAATTTCGCGTACGACGGGGAGCCCGCCGGCACCCGGTCGCACACCCCGCCGAAGCTTCCCGAGCCCGTCCGGCAGCCGTCCGCCCCCGCGAAGCAGGCGAAGAAGAAGGGCCGCAACAAGCCGGCGCTGCTCGCCGTCCTCGTCGTGGTCCTCGCCGGCGGTGCCTACGGTGCCGGCCTGCTCATGAACCACTCGGACGTGCCCAAGGGCACCACGGTGCTCGGCGTCGACATCGGCGGCGGCACCCGCGACGACGCCGTCAAGAAGCTCGACGACGCCCTCGGCGCCCGGATGAACAAGCCGCTCACGCTGTCCGTCGACGGTGACACGGTCCAGCTCAAGCCCGACCAGGCCGGACTCCAGCTCGACAGCCAGGCCACCGTCCGTGCCGCCGCCTCCAGCGACTACAACCCGATCTCCGTGATCGGTTCGCTGTTCGGGCAGGGGCGTGTGGTGGAGCCCGTGATGCCGGTCGACAAGGAGAAGCTGCAGGCGGCCCTGGAGCGCGCCGCGAGCGGTTCGGGTTCGGCGAGCGACGGCACGATCAAGTTCCAGGCCGGCAAGGCCGTCCCGGTCTACGGCAAGGCCGGCAAGGGCATCGACGTCGGACCCTCGCTGCAGGCCGTCCAGGACGCGTACCGCGCCCAGGTGGAGAGCAACACGGTCACGCCGGTGAAGGTCGCCACCACGACCCGCCAGCCGACGATCAGCAAGGCCGAGGTGGACCGGAAGATGTCGACGTTCGCGACGGTCGCCATGTCCGCGAACATCACCATCCGCACGGACGCCAACCACTCCATCCCGTTCAGCCCGCAGAAGTCCATCTGGAAGTTCCTGAGCGTCCGGCCGATCCAGGGCAAGCTCGTCGAGCACTACGACCTCAACGCGCTCCAGTCGCTGTACGGCCATGCCTTCGACGGCGTGACGATCACCAAGGGCGACGGCAGCCAGAAGGCCGTCAGCCCGCAGGACGTGGCCTCCGCCATAGGAAGGGCGCTGGTCGGGAAGACGACCGCCGAACGCGACGTGACCATCCCCACCAACCCCAACTAGCGGGCCCGCCAAGCGCGTCGAGGGGCCCCCGCCCCACCCCCCCGGGGGCCCCGGGGCTTATAAAAAAAATAAGGGGGCCGCGCTATTTTTGGGGTTTTTTAAGGGGGGGGGCGGGGGAATTAATAAGG
>NZ_JBHYXD010000014.1:135874-141028 GCF_042751995.1 Streptomyces sp. NPDC059371
ACCTAGATTGGAGGGGGGTGGCGCGGACCCCCCCCACCCCCCCGACACGACCCCCCCCCACCAACCCCCTCTCGCGGCCCCCCCCCCGCCCGTCCCCCCCCCCCCCCCCCCCGGGGGGGGCCCCCTCCTGCCGTTCGCGGTGTCGCGGTCCGCCACGGAGCACGGACGCAGGCCGCCGGCATGACATCTGTCATCCGCGACCCAGGACACACCGCACTGCCGCGGCCACCCCCTCTCCTCCACGATGGACGACATGACAACGACTGCGGCGACCACCACCCCATCGGTGGTCCGGTTCGATTCGGTGACCAAGAGCTACGGGAGCGTCCGGGCAGTTGACGGGCTGACGCTCGAACTGCACCCCGGCGAGACCGTCGCCCTCCTTGGCCCCAACGGCGCGGGCAAGTCGACCACGCTCGACCTGCTGCTCGGCCTCAAGAACGCCGACAGCGGCACGGTGCGCGTGTTCGGCACCGGCCCGCGCGAGGCGATCGTCGCCGGCAAGGTGGGCGCCATGCTCCAGAGCGGCGGCCTGATGGACGAGGTCACCGTCGGCGAACTGGTCAAGCTCGCCTGCGACCTCCACCCGAGGCCGTACCGCCCCAGCGAGGTCCTCGCCCGCGCGGGCATCGCCCAGATCGCCGACCGCAAGGTCAACAAGCTCTCCGGCGGCCAGGCACAGCGCGTCCGCTTCGCCCTCGCCACGGCAGGCGACAGCGACCTGATCGTCCTCGACGAACCCACCACCGGCATGGACGTCTCCGCCCGGCAGGCGTTCTGGGCCACCATGCGCGAACAGGCCGACCAGGGCCGTACGGTCCTGTTCGCCACGCACTACCTGGAAGAAGCCGACGCCATCGCGGACCGCGTGCTCGTCCTGCACCGCGGACGGCTGCTGGCCGACGGCACGGCCGCCGAGATCAAGGCCAAGGCCGGAGCGCGCCGCGTCTCCTTCGACCTGGAGGGCACGATCGACGAGGCCCCGCTGCGCGCGCTGCCCTTCCTCACCTCGGTCACGGTGTCCAAAAGCGGCTCCGCCGCGGGGTCCGGTCAGACGGTCCGCATCCAGTCCTCCGACGCGGACGCCACCGTCCACGCGCTGTACGGGCTCGGCGTCTACCCCCGCAACCTCGAAGTCGCCGGGCTCGGTCTGGAGCAGGCCTTCGTCGCCATCACCGAGGCCGAAGAGGCCACCCGCGGCGCGGCCGAAGCAGCCCCGCGCGCCACCGCCGAGGAGGTCACGTCCAAGTGAACAGTCTCATCAAGCTGGAGATCACCCGCGCCCTGCGCAACCGCAAGTTCCTGTTCTTCTCGGTCATCTACCCCTCGGCCCTGTTCCTGCTGATCGCGGGCAGCGCCGACAGCACCACCAAGGTGGAAGGCACCGGCCTGACACTGCCGACCTTCTTCATGGTCTCCATGGCCTCCTTCGGCGCCCTGACGGCCGTCCTCATGGGCAACAGCGAGCGCATCGCCAAGGAGCGGGAGAGCGGCTGGGTACGGCAGTTGAGGCTCACCCCGCTGCCCGGCCGCGGCTACGTGTTCGCCAAGACGGCCAGCGCCGCCGTGATCAGCCTGCCGTCGATCGTCATCGTCTTCGTGGTCGCCGCGGCGGTGAAGGACGTACGCCTCGACGTCTGGCAGTGGTTCGCGCTCACCGGCGTGATCTGGGCCGGCAGCCTGGTCTTCGCCGCCCTCGGTGTCGCCATCGGCTACCTCGCCAGCGGAGACGCGGTCCGGCCGATCACGATGATCGTCTACTTCGGTCTGTCGATGCTCGGCGGCCTGTGGATGCCGACGACGACCTTCCCCGACTGGCTCCAGAACATAGCCAAATGGCTTCCCACCCACGCGTACGCTGCCCTGGGGCAGGCCATCGAACTGGGGAACGCCCCGCATGCGAAGGACATCGCCATCCTCGCCGTGTCCTTCGCCCTCTTCGCGGGCGGCGCGGCCTGGCTGTACCGGAAGGACACGCTGAAGGCGTGAACGCCATGACGGAAGACCCGCTGCCCGACGGGGCCCGCACGGACCGGATCGTGAGGATGGGGGAGTCCCCGCGCAACCTCCGCGAGGCCCTGCGCAAGTCGGTCTGGATCGTCATCTGGCTGGTGTTCCTCAGCTCGCCGGTCCACGACCTCGTCTCGGGCGACCACACGACCGCGGTCACCGCGGCCGGCTGGGTCGGCCTCGCGGCCTTCGTCGCGGTCTATCTGATGCTGGTCTTCCGGCACATGGGCAAGGCGTTCACGGGCTCCTTGGCCGTCACCCTCATGGTGCTCGCCCTCGGCGTGCTGGCCGTCGTCCTGTGCCTGACGCTCGGCGCCCCCTGGCTCGGCCTGTTCGTGTACGTCTCGGTCGCCTGCGGCACGACGTTCCCGCTGCGCGTCTCCTACTGGACGATCCCGCTGACCGCCGTCGTGATGCTGCTCGTCGGCCTGCACGGCGGCGAGGAGGACGCGCGCAACCTCGTCCTGCTCGTCGTCCTGATCGGCTTCGCGATGACCGGCGTACGGCAGTTGGTCCGTACGACGGTGGAACTGCGCAAGGCGCGGGCCACCGTCGCCCAGCTCGCCGCCAACGAGGAACGCCTGCGGCTCGCCCGGGACCTGCACGACCTGCTCGGCCACTCGCTGTCGCTGATCACGCTGAAGAGCGAGCTGGCCGGGCGGATGCTCCCCGACCACCCCGACAAGGCGGCCCAGCAGGTCGCCGACATCGAACAGGTCAGCCGCCAGGCCCTGGTCGACGTGCGCGAGGCGGTCACCGGCTACCGCAGGCCCCGGCTGGCCGGTGAACTCGCGGGAGCCCAGGTCGCGTTGACCGCGGCCGACGTGATCGCCGACCTGCCCGCCGAACCCGGCCTCGACGGCGTTCCCGAGGAGACCGAGTCCGCGCTGGCCTGGGCGCTGCGCGAGGCGGTCACCAACGTCGTGCGGCACAGCGGCGCCCGGCGCTGCACCGTGGAGCTCGTCCGCCGCCAGACCCTGGACGGTCCCGTGCTCGAACTCTCGGTGGAGGACGACGGGTCGGGCGGCGCCTCGGGCGCGGCACCCGGCAACGGCCTGACCGGGCTGACCGAACGCCTGGAGAAGGCGGGCGGATCGATGGAGGCGGGCCGTGTCCGGCACGGATTCCGGCTGGTGGCACGGGCACCCCTGGAGGGGGGCCGGGCCCCTGCGGGCGCGGGGGGCGACCCCGTAGGATCCGGTGCATGAGCCGCACGATCAAGGTCCTGCTCGCCGAGGACCAGTCGATGGTCCGCGAGGCGCTGGCCGCCCTGCTGGGACTGGAGCCGGACATCGAGGTCGTCGCCCAGGTGGCGCGCGGCGACGAGGTGCTGGCGGCGGCCCGCGCCCACGACGTGGACGTGGCGCTCCTCGACATCGAGATGCCGGGCATGACGGGCATAGAGGCGGCGGCCGAGGTCCACAAGGAGCTTCCGGGCATCAAGCTGCTCATCCTGACCACCTTCGGCCGCCCCGGTTATCTGCGCAGCGCCATGGAGTCCGGCGCCGACGCCTTCCTCGTCAAGGACGCTCCCGCCGCCCAACTCGCCGCGGCCGTACGCAAGGTGCTGGACGGCGAGCGCGTCATCGACCCCACCCTGGCGGCGGCCGCGCTCGCCGAGGGCGCCAACCCCCTGACCGAACGCGAACGCGAGGTCCTCCGCGCCGCCGCCGACGGCTCCACCAACGCCGAACTGGCCAAGGCCCTCCACCTCTCCCAGGGCACCGTCCGCAACTACCTCTCGACCGCGATCCAGAAACTCGCGGTACGCAACCGGGCGGAGGCGGTACGGATCGCGCGGGAGAAGGGCTGGCTGTAGCCGCCCACGGCGGAGGCTCCGAGTTCACGCGTCGACCATCCGGGGTTCACGGCGGCCAAAACTCCGGGTCAACATCAAAGATCATTGTTCCTTTGCCATTCGGCGTCGTCCGCCGGCCCGTTCCGGCCGCGGCCGTCACCGGCGGAGGCTTCACCACGGTGACCGCGGGCCCGGTATCACCCGTACGAAAGGATGTTCCTCATGGCGGAAGACGATTTTGAGGCCCTGGCGGAACGACTGTTGGCGGCGGGAGACCCCGGCGCGGCTCTGACCCTGTATCTGAAGGCGTGGGCCGGCCCGGACGACGAGGTCGCGGAGAAGATCCTCGACCTCGTCCACGAGTGGGGCGACATCGATGCCGCGCTGGGGCTGATCTCCGCGGCCGCGGAGGCGGGCAACTCCGGGGCGTACGAGGCCCTGGCCGATCTGCTGATCCAGCTCGACCGGCCCGAGGAAGCGGTCTCGGCCCTGGCGCAGGCCGCCCGCGGTGGCCGCGACGTCGCCCTGTGGACCGCCTCGGTCCTGGCAGACGAGGTCGGGGACAGGGCGCGGGCGGAGACGTATTACAAGCAGGCGCTGGCCGAGGGCAACCCTCAGGCGCTCAACGACTACGGCGCCTTCCTGAGTGAGGACGACGAACGGCTCGACGAGGCCGCCGATCTGCTGGGCCGGGCGATCGGCCAGGGCGACACCATGGCGGCCGGCAACCTCGGCCGGCTCCTGGCCGACCAGGAGGAGTACGCGGAAGCCGTCTCCTGGCTGCGGAAGGCTCTCGACGCCGGACAGCGGTCGGTCCTGGTCGTGCTCGGCGAGGCCGAGAACGCCCTCGGGGACATGGAGGCGGCCGGCGCCCACCTGCGGGCGGCCCTGGCCGAGGAGATCTCCGGCGCCCACTTCGCCTACGCGCTCCACCTGGCCGACAACGGCTCCCACCAGGAGGCCGTGGGCCACTACGAGGCCGCCGCGGAGGAGGACGGGGAGATCAACGCCTACCTGAACCTCGCACTCCTCCACGAGGAGCTGGAGCAGTGGGAGCAGGCCGACCGCCGTTACCGGGACGCGATCGCGCACCAGGACGAAGTCGCCTTCGTCAACTACGCGCAGTTCCTCTCGGAGCAGGGCCGGGACGGCGAGATCGGCGCGCTGCTCGCTCCGGCGTCCGAACTCGACCTCGATCCCGAGGACATGGAGGAACTGCTGGCCCTCGCCGGGGAGAAGCGTCCGGACGAGTCCTGACCGGCCCTCGGGTGGGCGGGTCGTCCCGGGGGGGGGAATCTCCTCCCCGGGAGGGCACGGGGGCGGGAACAGACCGGATGGACTGTTCC
>NZ_JBHYXD010000015.1:0-18552 GCF_042751995.1 Streptomyces sp. NPDC059371
CCCCTCGGGTGCCGCGCCCCGTTTCCCCGTTTCCCCCGTGCCCTCGGGCGCCGGCCTACTCGGCGGGCGCCACCGGTGCCAGCGTTCCCGTGCGGGCCGCCTGGCCGTACCAGTGGGCGCTCGACTTCGGGGTGCGCTTCTGGGTCGCGTAGTCGACATAGACCGCTCCGAAGCGCTTCTCGTAGCCGTAGGCCCACTCGAAGTTGTCCAGCAGGGACCACAGGTAGTAGCCGCGGACGTCCGCCCCGTCCTCGATCGCGCGGTGCACGGCGGACAGGTGGCCGTGCAGGTAGGCGACGCGCTCGGGGTCGTGGACGCGGCCGTCCGGGTCCGGCTTGTCGTCGTAGGCCGCGCCGTTCTCCGTGATGTACAGGGGCAGGCCAGGCGCCTCACGGGTGTACCGCATGATCAGCTCGTGCAGTCCCTGCGGCTCGATCGTCCAGCCCATCTCCGTGCGCTCGCCCGGCGTCTGGTGGAACGCGACACCGTCCGCGCCCGGCCAGGGGGAGTGCGCGCTGGAGCCGTGGCCGTCCGCGCGCGGACCGTCCGAGACGGCCGCGGCGGCCGAGACCAGCGTCGGCGTGTAGTAGTTGAGGCCGAGCGCGTCCAGCGGCTGGTGGATCAGCGCGAGGTCGCCGTCCTGGACGTACGACCAGTCGGTGATCGACCGGGTCGCCGTGAGCAGCGTCTGCGGGTAGGCGCCGTGCAGCATCGGGCCGTGGAAGACGCCGTTGGCCAGGTCGTCGATGCGCTGGACCGCGGCCAGGTCCGCCGGGTCCTGCGAAAGCGGCCGGATCGGGCAGGAGTTGAGGCTCACCGCGACCGAGTTGCGGGACGGCATCACGGAACGCAGCGCCGAAGTGCCCAGCCCGTGCGCGAGGTTCAGATGGTGGGCCGCGCGCAGCGCCGCCGCCGGGTCCGTCCGGCCGGGGGCGTGCACACCGGATCCGTAGCCCAGGAAGGCGCTGCACCAGGGCTCGTTCAGCGTGATCCACTGCTCGACACGGTCGCCCAGCGCCTCGCCCACGATCTGCGCGTACTCCGCGAAGCGCAGCGCCGTCTCGCGCTCGGGCCAGCCGCCGGTGTCCTCCAGCTCCTGCGGCAGGTCCCAGTGGTAGAGGGTGATCGCCGGCTTGATGCCCTTCGACAGCAGCTCGTCGACCAGACGCCGGTAGAAGTCCAGGCCGCGCTGGACGGCGGGGCCCCGGCCGGTGGGCTGCACCCGCGACCAGGAGACGGAGAAGCGGTACGCGCCAAGGCCCAGGTCCGCCATCAGGGCCACGTCGTCGCGGTAGCGGTGATAGTGGTCGACAGCGATGTCACCGTGCTCGCCGCCGGCCGTCTTGCCAGGTATATGGCTGAAGGTGTCCCAGATCGACGGCGTTCGGCCGTCTTCCCGCACCGCACCCTCGATCTGGTAGGCGGAGGTCGCCGCACCCCAGAGGAAGGCCGGAGGAAACGTCACGGGTGTTGAGGACTCAGGCATGGAAGCGCTCCCAAGGGGGTCGTGAAGACCGACGAGTTGGAGGGGGGAGGGTGGTAAAGGCGGGACGGAGGGGCCGAGGCGGCGGTGACCCGGCCCCCGAAGGGGCGTTCAGCCCTTGATCGCGCCCTGCATGATCCCGCCCACGATCTGCTTGCCGAACAGGAGGAAGGCGATGAGCAGCGGCAGTGTGCCGAGCAGCGCGCCCGCCATGATGACGGCCTGGTCGGGGATGTAGCCGGTGCCCAGTGACATGAGGGCGACCTGCACCGTCGGCTCCTGCTGGTTCAGGGCGATGATCGGCCACAGGAAGTCGTTCCAGGCCATCACGAACGTCAGCAGACCGAGCACCGCCATCGCCGGGCGCGCCGCCGGGAAGACGACGTGCCAGACCACGCGCAGACTGTTCGCGCCGTCCACCCGCGCCGCCTCGATCAGCTCGGAGGGCAGGGCCTGCACCAGGTACTGGCGCATGAAGAACGTGCCGAAGGCGCTGACCAGGGTGGGCAGGATGACCGTCTGGAGCTGGTTGGACCAGCCCAGGTCGCTCATCCACAGGTACAGCGGTACGACGGCCAGCTGCGGCGGAATCATCATCGTGCCGATGGTCAGCAGCAGAAGAAGTCCGGAGAACTTGAAGCGCAGCTTGGCGAAGGCGAACCCGGCGAGGGTGGAGAACACGACCGTGCCGACGGTGATGGTCCCGGCGACGATCGTGGAGTTGACCATCGCGGTGCCGAGCCCGGCCTGCTCCCAGGCGGCCTCCAGGTTCTTGAACAGGTTCCCGCCGAACCACAGCGGCGGCGGTGTCTGCGCCAGCCGGGTGTTGTTGCGCGAGGCCGCGATGGCCGTCCAGACCAGCGGTGCGAGCGAGACCAGCGCGAACACGGTCAGGACGACATAGGTGACCGGACCCGCGTGGAGCTGCTTGCCCGCGCCGAGCACCCGGCGGCGTCCGGGCCCCCGGCCGTCCGCGGCGATCTTCGCCTCCGCCTGAGGGGCGGTCAGTTCGGTCGTGGTCATTGGGATTTCCTCAGCCGTCGGGTGATCAGCAGGTTGATCGCGGCGATGATCAGCAGGATCAGGAACATCGTCCATGCGATCGCCGACGCCTTGCCGAGGTTGCCGATGCCCCAGCCCTGGTCGTACATGTACAGGCCGAGCGTCTGGTACTGGTGCGCCGAGCCGCCCTTCGAGCCGCTGACCCCGCCGAACAGGAGCGGTTCACCGAAGAGCTGGGTCGCGCCGATCGTGGAGACGACCACCGTGAACAGGATCGTCGGCCGCAGCATGGGGATCGTCACGTGGCGGAACTGCTGCCAGCGGCCGGCGCCGTCGAGGGCGGCCGACTCGTACAGATCCGTGGGGATCGCCTGCATGGCCGCGAGATAGATCAGCGCGTTGTAGCCGGTCCAGCGCCAGATCACGATCGAGGAGACGGCGAACTGCGAACCCCAGTCCGACTCGCGCCAGTTGATCGAGTGAACCCCGATGAAGTGGAGCAGCCAGTTGACCATGCCGCCGTCCCACGAGTACAGCAGCGTGAAGACGAGCGTCGCCGCGGCCACCGAGGTGGCGTACGGGGTGAGCATCACGACCCGCCACACGGTCGAGCCGCGGAGCCGGTAGTTGAGCAGGTGGGCGATCCCGAGCGCAATGACCAACTGCGGCACCGTGGAGATCACGCCGATGGTGAAGGTGTTCCCCAGGGCGTTCCAGAAGAACTCCGAGGACAGCAGATTCTTGTAGTTGTCCAGACCCGCCCAGGTCTGGTGGTCGAGCCCGGAGAGCTGCACATTGTGCAGCGAGTACCACGCCGTGTAGAGCAGCGGTACGAGCCCGAAGGCTCCGAAGATGATGAAGAAGGGGGCGACGAATGCGTACGGCGACGCCTTCATGTCCCAGCGGTACAGCCGGCTGCGCCAGGAACCCGGGTCCTGCGGCGGCTTACCGCGACCCTGAGCGCCCCGGGCCGCGCCCGGCTGAGAGCCGGGCGCGGCGTCGGCGCTCGTCGCGGGGTGCGCGAGAGCCTGCTTGGAGCTGGTCACTGGCCGAGCACGTCCTTGATCTCAGCCTTTGCCGCGTTCCAGCCCTGGTCGGGGGACTTGCCCTTCTGCTCGACCTGGAGGATGCCGACGTCGGTGATCGCGGTGCCGATCGGCTGGTCCTTCGTGCCGAAGTACTGGACCGGGATCGTCTTCGCCGAGTCGCCGAAGATCTGCGTGATCGGCGCGTTGGAGAAGTACTCCGTGGTGGCGGCGGCCGGCGTCAGGCTCGAGTAGGCCGACGGGGTCGACGGGAAGCTCGCCTGCTTGGCGAAGACCTTCGCCTGCTGCTCGGGGGCGGTCAGCCACTTCGCCAGCGCGATGGCCTCCTTCTGGTGCTTGCCGGCCACCGGGACACCGATGAACGAACCGCCCCAGTTGGCCGCGGTCGGCGCGGCCGCCACGTCCCACTTGCCCTTGCCCGAGTCACCGGACTTCTCCTGGATGTAGCCCATCATCCAGGCGGGGCAGGCCACGGTCGCGAACGAGCCCTTGGCGAAGCCCTGGTCCCACGTCGGGTCGAACTGCTTCAGCTTCGCCGACATGTTGCTGGTCGCCACCGTCATGGCGGCGTTCCAGGACTTCTTCACCCCGGAGGACTTGTCCCAGATGACGTTGCCGTCCTTGTCGTAGTACCGCTGGCTCTCGCCGCCGAGGGCCGCGTTGTAGACCGAGGAGGCGGAGTCCACGAACTTGGTGCCGCTCGGCGCCTTCTTCATGTAGTCCTTGCCGAGCGCGACGTACTTCGCCCAGTCGCCCTTCCACTGCGCGGCGAGCTTCGTGCGGTCGGTCTCCAGACCGGCCTTCTCGAAGAGGTCCTTGCGGTAGCAGATCGCCATCGGGCCGATGTCGGTGCCGAGCGCGATGGTCTTGCCGTCCTTGGTGGTGGCCTGGGAGAGCTTCCAGTCCAGCCACTGCGACTTGTCGACCTCCTTGCCGAGGTCGACGAACTTGTCGGCCTGGGTCTGGACGGCCTCGGTGACGTTGCCGATCTCGATCGCCTGGATGTCGTCGGTGCCGGAGCCGGCCTGCAGACGCGTGAGCGTCTTGGGCCAGTAGACGTCGGTACGGGTGGTGACGTTCTCCTTGATGGAGATTTCGGGGTGGAGCTTCGTGTACTCGTCGTAGAGGCCGGCCTGCTTGTATCCGAAGACGCCGAAGGTGCCTATGGTCAGGGTCGTCTTGCCCTTGCCGCTTCCACCGTCGTTGTCCGACGAGCCGTTGTCCGGGTCGCTCGAACAGCCGGCCAGCAGTCCCGTAGCCAGCGCGGCGACGACCGCTATGGCCCCCAGCCTGCGGGACCGGCGGGTACTCGTGCGCATTGCGTCCTCCTGTTGCCTGACGTGCCGACCCCCCGGCCAACTGCATTGGTGGCGCCCGTTGTTTCTCGCTGCGGCTCGGGCGGGGAACGTGCGGGATGTGTATGTGTCAGGTACTGTGGGAGCGCTCCCACAGGTGATGTGTTGAAGAGTCGTCGGTTCCGGCGGGGGTGTCAAGGGTGAGGGAGCGGAGAGATGCCTTCAGTTATCGGCCTGTTAGCTGAAGATGTCATTCCGCCACATGGCCGGAAGCGTCTCATGGCCCGTCCGGCACTCCCGGGGTGGCCGTCCGTGAGGTGACGCCTCCTGGACTGCGGCCCAGCGACGCGAGTCCCGCCGGACGGGGCTGTTACATTCCAGGCCAGGTTGGTGTCGACGGGAGGCGGAGGCCATGGCAGTCCACGGAGCGCGGGGCCGCAGTGGCGGGCGGCCGACCCTCGAAGAGGTGGCCGCGCGCGCGGGAGTGGGCCGTGGCACGGTCTCCCGGGTGATCAACGGTTCCCCGCGGGTCAGCGACGCGACCCGGGCCGCGGTCGAGGCGGCCGTGGCCGAGCTCGGCTATGTCCCGAACACGGCGGCGCGCGCCCTCGCGGCCAACCGCACGGACGCGATCGCCCTGGTCGTCCCCGAGCCGGAGACACGCTTCTTCGCGGAACCGTACTTCTCGGACATGCTGCGCGGTGTCGGTGCCGAACTCTCCGAGACCGAGATGCAGTTGCTGCTGATATTCGCGGGCAGCGACCGGGAGCGGGAGCGCCTGGCGCAGTATCTGGCGGCGCACCGCGTGGACGGCGTCCTGCTGGTCTCGGTGCACGCCGACGATCCGCTGCCCGATCTGCTCTCCCAGCTCGAGATCCCGGCCGTGATCAGCGGCCGGCGCTCGGCGGAGGAGACGCTTCCGTCGGTCGACTCCGACAACTACGGCGGCGGGCGCGCGGCCGTGGCGCATCTCGTCTCCCGGGGGCGCGCCAGAATCGGCCATCTCGCCGGCCGTATGGACGTCTACGGCGCCCAGCGACGCGTCGACGGCTACCGCCAGGGTCTGCGGGACGCGGGCCGGGAGGTGGACGAGCGGCTGATCGTCCCCGGTGACTTCACCGAGGAGGGGGGCCGGCGTGCCATGGCCCTGCTCCTCGAGCGCTTCCCGGACCTCGACGCGGTGTTCGCCGGGTCCGACGTCATGGCGGCGGGCGCCCGCCAGGTGCTGCGCGAGAGCGGCCGGCGCATCCCGGACGACGTGGCGCTCATCGGCTACGACGACTCCGCCATAGCCCGTCACATGGATCCGCCCCTGACCAGCGTCCGCCAGCCCATCGAGGAGATGGGCCGCGCCATGATCGACCTTCTCCTCGGCGAGATCGCGGACCGCCGCCCGGCGGCCTCCCGCGGACTGGAGAAGCGTCAGCTCGTCCTGCCCGCGGAACTGGTGGTGCGGGCCTCGTCCTGAGACGGGCGCGCGGTGGGGCGGGACGCGTCACCGGGGTACCGAGAGCTCCCAGCGGATCTCGCCGTCGTGGAGTTCGTCCGTCGCGGTGAGTCCCGCCGCCGCGGCGACGGCCGCCGACGCGTGGTGGGCGGGGTGGACATGGGCCACGACCGCGCGGACGGGGAACGTCCGGACCACGTGCCGGACCAGTGCCCTCGCCGCCTCCACCGCGTACCCCCGCCCCTGCCAGGGCGTGCCCACGACCCAGGCGACCTCCGCGGTACCGTCCGAGACGGTCGCCTGGACCGTACCCACCAGGCATCCCGCCGCCCGCTCCCGCAGCACCCAGTTGCACCAGAGGACGCCGGGATCGGGCGAGCCCGCGACGAGACGCTCGTACCGGGCCCGCAGCGCCGCCGGAGTGTCCGGCTCCCCGCCGATGAACGTGTGCAGCGCCGGATCGGACAGCACCCCGGCCATCTCCTCGGCATGCCCGGCCCGCAGCGGCAGGAGATCGAGCCGGGCGGTGGCGAAGGGTCCGGTGGTGGCGACGGGTTCCGTGGGGTGGGGCACGAGGGGGAGCGTACGGGCCGCCGGGGCCGGGAACGCAATCAGCCGGTGACCTTTTCACAAGGTCACCGGCTGACTACTCAGGGTGAGTGACGGGACTTGAACCCGCGGCCACCTGGACCACAACCAGGTGCTCTACCAACTGAGCTACACCCACCATGTCCGGTCTTCGGGGTTTCCCTGACCGGCCGAGAAAAAGTGTACAGGGTTCTGAGGGGTGCTCGCGCACACCTTTTTCCGGGGCCCAGCAGGGCCCCGTCAAAGGCCTATTCGACGGGCAGGACGTGCTTGGCCGCGATGGTGCGGGCGGTGTCCGAGTCGGGGCCGGGCTGCGGGACGAAGATCGCCTCGCGGTAGTAGCGGAGCTCGGCGATGGACTCGCGGATGTCGGCCAGGGCGCGGTGGTTGCCGTTCTTCTCCGGGCTGTTGAAGTACGCCCGGGGGTACCAGCGGCGGGCCAGCTCCTTGACCGAGGAGACGTCCACGATGCGGTAGTGGAGATAGCTCTCCAGCGTGGCCATGTCCCGCAGCAGGAAACCGCGGTCCGTCCCGACGGAGTTCCCGCAGAGCGGGGCCTTGCCCGGCTCCTTGACGTGCTCACGTACATAGGAGAGGACCTGCTCCTCGGCGTCCGCCAGGGTCGTACCCCCGGCGAGCTCCTCCAGCAGGCCGGAGGCCGTGTGCATCTGGCGCACCACGTCCGGCATCGTCTCCAGGGCCGCGTCCGGCGGGCGGATCACGATGTCCACCCCTTCGCCGAGCACGTTCAGCTCAGAGTCGGTGACCAGTGCGGCCACCTCGATGAGCGCGTCATCCGACAGCGAGAGTCCCGTCATCTCGCAGTCGATCCACACCATGCGATCGTTCATGTGTCTCACCCTACGGCCCGCCCCCTCCGGTTAGCCCGCCCGTGCGCCCCGCCGGGGCGGCGGATGGCGCCGGGTCCCGGCCTCATGCGAAGGGGCCCGCACCCGAAGGTGCGGACCCCGCGCGTCTGCCGACGCCGGACTACGGCGCGCTGCGCTGTCCCGGCAGGCTCGGCCTGCCCGCCGCGTACAGCTCCGCCCGTTCCCGCATCGCCTCCGCGGAGAGCGAGGCCGCCGCGCCCAGGCCGGCCGCCGCGGTGCGGCGGGTCTGCATCGGGACCGGGCCCGAGTGCTCCTGGTGCAGTGACGGCGGCGGTCCGACCGGACCCGTCGGGCCGTCCGGATCCGTGACCCGCTCGGCCTGCGGCCTGCGGGCGCGGTACGCCGCCCGGTACGCGGCCGGCGACGAGCCGAGCTGCCTCCGGAAGTGACCCCGCAGCGCCACCGGCGAACGGAAGCCGCAGCGGCCCGCGACCTCGTCCACCGAGTAGTCGGACGTCTCCAGGAGACGCTGCGCCTGCAGGACGCGCTGAGTGATCAGCCACTGCAGGGGAGCGCTTCCGGTGAGCGAGCGGAACCGACGGTCGAAGGTGCGGCGGCTCATGTAGGCGCGAGCCGCCAGCGTCTCGACGTCGAACTGCTCGTGGAGATGCTCCAGCGCCCAGGCGACGACCTCCGCGAGGGGGTCGGCGCCGATCTCCTCCGGCAGTGACCGGTCGAGATAGCGCTCCTGGCCTCCGCTGCGCCGCGGTGGGACCACCAGACGCCGGGCGAGCGCGCCGGCCGCCTCGTTGCCGTGGTCCGTCCGCACGATGTGGAGACAGAGATCGATTCCGGCCGCCGTACCCGCCGAGGTCAGCACGTCGCCGTCGTCCACGAAGAGCTCGCGGGGATCGACGTGCACCGACGGATAGCGCTTGGCCAGCGTCGGCGCGTACATCCAGTGGGTGGTCGCTGGACGGCCGTCCAGCAAGCCGGCCGCGGCGAGCACGAAGGCACCGGTGCACAGCCCGACTATGCGGGCGCCTTCCTCATGGGCGCGGCGCAGTGCGTCGAGCGCCTCCTCCGGTGGTGGCGAGGTGATCGACCGCCAGGCGGGCACGACGACCGTGCCGGCCCTGGAGATCGCTTCCAGGCCATGTGGTGCGGTGAGTTCCAGGCCCCCTGTGGTCCGCAGCGGGCCTTCCTCGCCGGCACACACCAAAAGGCGGTAGCGCGGCACGCCGGCGTCCTGGCGGTCAATCCCGAACACCGACAACGGAATGGAACTCTCGAAAATGGGGCCGCCGCTGAACAGCAGCACCGCGACGATCTCCTTGCGGCGTCGCCCGGACAGTTTCCGGGCCGCGTTTTCCGGCGCGGCAGTGGAGTCGTGGCTCATCCTGCTAAGCCCCCCTCGGTGGTCGCGGCTCCTCGGTTGTGTCGCTCCTGCACGTTTCCCCTCGGTCCTGCACGAGTCCCCCGCCGTAAGACAAGATCGAATCTACTGTGTCCCGTTGAGCCAAGGTGACCAGTTCGCTACTCCGCAGAATGTCGACATGGCAACTTGGCGTGAAGCATTCGATCACGAAGCGTTGCACTCGTGGGCGCCGCAGGGAAGTGCGCCTCGTGGCAGTGGCCAATCCACGTAGGGTGCGCGAGCCCTGCTTACCCCTTTAGGTGCAGGTCGAACGGGGGTTGGGGGGTCGTTCGAGCAAGGGATGAGCCACTACCGGAAGTTGGCTGAAAAGAAGCGTAGGTGTACGCGCAAACCGGTCAGTCGACCGGCTTGCCTCCCCCACTGTGACGAGCGCCTCGGTGAACTCCCGTGCCGTTCCCGCCCCGTGGGCCGATCCGCGCCCCCGACCTGTTCCCGCGCCCCGTGACCCCCGCGCGCCCCGTGCCGCCCGGACCGCTCCTCCCGTGCCGTCCGCGCCGGCGCGGAGCAGGCCGGCGAGCGCGCGAGCGCGTCGTGCCGCGCCGCTCGTCGGCCAGGCGCGCCGCCCCCCGCTCGGACTGACGCAGCAGGATCACACAGACCCCGGTCACGGCGGCGAGACCGAGAGCCGTACCGGCCGCTCCGGCGAGCGAGCTGCCGCACCAGAGGAGGACCGCCGGGACCACGACGCAGGCGAAGGCCGCCCAGCGGACCACATCGCCCACCGTGTCCACCGCGCCGGGCGCAGGGGGGCGGGAACCGGAGCGTGTTCCCGATCGCGATCCGGAGCGTGATCCCGAACGGGATCCGGGGGGCGGCGAGGATGACGGGGAGGGGGCGGGGCGAGCCCCTGGGGCGGGGGGTGCCGGGGTTGCGGAGGAACGGCGGGCGGTGTCGGGTCCGGACACGTGCTGCTCCCTGGTGCTCCGGTGTTCTCCGTGCTCTCCACGGCGTGTGATCTCCATGGCGTGCCTCGGCGGCGACGGCCGCGACCGGTTCAACGCGTGTTCGACCCACCGGTCACTGCCCGGCGGGTGGGGCGTGCGTTCGGAAGGGGGCCGCCCGGTCCCGCCGGGCGACGGAATTCCCCGTTCCCGGGCGCCGGTGCAAATTCACGGGGGGCCCTGCGCAAACCGCCTGTACGGGGCAGCAACCATTGCGTTACGGGCATCCTCTCGTGCATGCTCCCTGGAATGCCGCGTAAGGGGCGCGGGATCTGGGCAGAGGAGGCGTGCCGCCGTACCCTTGGGGGTATGGGGTTGGGAAGATGTTTCCCAGACACAGCTCTGCCGTTCGTTGTCGTCCCCACCACGAGGATCCAAACGCCGAGACACCCATGGCCGGTCACGAATTCTTCGATCCCGCGGACCGCAAGCGCCCGCTCGCCGATCCCACGGCGGCCGAGCCCCTGGCGGCGGAAGAACCCCGCCAGTCCTGCGATCCCGCTTTCAAGCACGGCGTCGTCGTCGGTTTCGACGGTTCGACGTCCAGCGAGCGTGCCCTCGCCTACGCGATCGGGATGGCGCACCGCTCGGGCTCCGGCCTGATCATCGTGCATGTGGCCAACCGGCTGCCCACCACGGTGTGGGCGGGCTGCGAGCCGCCTGTCTTCGTCGACGTCCCCGACCACCGCACCGAGGTGCTGGGGCTCGAGCTCGCCTGCGCCGAATACCTCTCCGAGGTGCCCTGGATCCTGGTCGAGCGTGGCGGCGACATCTGCCACGAACTCGAGGAAGTGGGGCGGGAGTACGAGGCGGACGCGATAGTCGTGGGCTCCACGCACGGCATCGTCGGACGCATCTTCGGCTCGGTCGCCGGACGGCTCGCCAAGCGCGCCAAGCGCCCCGTCATCGTCATTCCCTGACACTCCGCCCCGCCCGCGACGCGGGTCGCCGGTGGTCTCCGTGCGGTGAGTGAACCTACTGGCGCGTAGAGGTGTTTGTGCCTTTGTGAAGGGCATATACGGGACGCCGGTCCTACGCGGCGACCGGTATGGCGCAGCACAACTGCACAGGCATGAAGGGAGCCCGCCGTGGACAACGACGTCTCTGCGGGAAGCACCACCACCATCGTAGGAAGACTCGCGCTCGGTGTGACCCTGCTGGCCTTCGGCCTCGGGTACACCGACTTGATCGACGGAGTGACGGCGGCTGACGCCGTGTCACTGGCCCACTACGTAGGCGGCGTCGCGCTGTTCGTCGCCGGTCTGCTCGCTCTCCGCGACCGTGACACGGCCAACGGCACGGCCTTCACGGGAATCGGCGCCCTCTGGTTCACCTGGGCCGTCTCGGCCGGCGGCCAGGTCTCCGACAACGCGGCGGGACTCTTCCTGCTGCTCTTCGCGCTCGTCGTGCTCTCGCTCGCCCTCGCGGGCGGGGACACCCTCGGCCAGGGCGCCTACGGGCTGTTCTTCGTCTCTCTGCTGCTTCTCGCCATCGGCCGCTTCGCGGACAGCACCGGCCTGGGCAAGGCCGGCGGCTGGTTCGCCGTCGCGGCCGGCGCGGTCGCCTGGTACGCGGCGACCGCCGCTCTCGCCCACTGGCCCACCGCATTTCCGCGACGCGCCGCCGGCCGGGGGGTGACGGCCACCGGCTGACCTCGGCGCGGGCCGGGGTATTGGGCGGCTCCGGCCCTTGAAGAACGATCCCCGTGCGCGGGTGGTGCGCACGGGGATCGTCCATGTCCGGTCGCCGGCCGGGGACTTGCCCGGCGGGGACGGGGCGGGCGGACCACCGGCAGGCGGTCCGCCCGGTGGTGACTACTCGACGGTGACCGACTTCGCCAGGTTGCGCGGCTTGTCGATGTCCCGGCCGAGCGCCAGCGCCGTGTGGTAGGCGAGGAGCTGGAGCGGGATGCCCATCAGGATCGGGTCGAGCTCGTCCTCGTTCTTCGGGACGACGATCGTCTGGTCGGCCTTCTCCTGGTGCTGGTGCGCGACCGCGAGGATCTGGCCGCTGCGGGCCTTGATCTCCTCCAGGGCGGCGCGGTTCTTCTCCAGCAGGTCGTCGTCGGGGACGATCGCGACCGTGGGGAGCGCCGGCTCGATGAGCGCCAGCGGGCCGTGCTTGAGCTCGGAGGCCGGGTAGGCCTCGGCGTGGATGTACGAGACCTCCTTGAGCTTCAGGGAGGCCTCACGGGCCACCGGGTAGCCCCGGACGCGGCCGATGAAGAGCATCGAGCGGGCCTCGGCGTACTGCTCGGCCAGCTTCTTGATCTCGTCCTCCTGCTCCAGGATCTCGGCGATCTGGGCGGGGAGCCTGCGCAGGCCCTCGATGATCCGCTTGCCGTCGCGGACCGAGAGGTCGCGGGTCCGGCCGAGGTGCAGGGCGAGCAGCGCGAAGGCGACGGTGGTGTTGGTGAAGCACTTCGTCGAGACGACGCAGACCTCGGGGCCGGCGTGCACGTACATGCCGCCGTCCGCCTCGCGGGCGATCGCCGAGCCGACGACGTTGACGACGCCGAGCACCCGGGCGCCCTTGCGCTTCAGCTCCTGCACGGCGGCGAGGACGTCGTAGGTCTCACCGGACTGGGAGACCGCGATGTAGAGGGTGTCGGGGTCGACGACCGCGTTGCGGTAGCGGAACTCGGAGGCCGGCTCGGCGTCCGCGGGGATACGGGCCAGCTCCTCGATCATCTGGGCGCCGATCATGCCCGCGTGGTACGAGGTGCCGCAGCCGAGGATCTTCACGCGGCGCACGGCGCGCGCGTCGCGGGCGTCCAGGTTCAGGCCGCCGAGGTGGACCGTCGAGAAGCGGTCGTCGATCCGGCCGCGCAGCACGCGGTCCACGGCCTCGACCTGCTCGTGGATCTCCTTGTGCATGTACGTGTCGTGGCCGCCCATGTCGTACGAGGCGGCCTCCCACTCGACGGTGGTCGGCTCGGAGGTCGTCCGGGTGCCCTCGGTGGTGTACGTCCGGAAGTCGTCGGCCTTGAGCGTGGCCATCTCGCCGTCGTCCAGCGTGACTATCTGGCGGGTGTGGGTGACCAGGGCGGCGATGTCCGAGGCGACGAACATCTCCTTCTCGCCGATGCCAAGCACGACGGGGGAGCCGTTTCGGGCCACCACGATGCGGTCGGGGAAGTCGGCGTGCATCACCGCGATGCCGTAGGTGCCCTCTATGACCCGCAGCGCCTCGCGGACCTTGTCCTCCAGCTTCTCCTGCTGGGAGCGGGCGACCAGGTGGGTGAGCACCTCGGTGTCCGTCTCGGAGAGGAACTCGACGCCGTCGGCCTCGAGCTTCTTCCGCAGGTCGGAGGCGTTGTCGATGATGCCGTTGTGGACGACCGCGACCTTGCTGTCGGCGGACATGTGGGGGTGCGCGTTCGCGTCGGAGGGGGCGCCGTGCGTGGCCCAGCGGGTGTGGGCGATGCCCGTGGTGCCGGCGAAGCGCTTGGGAACCTTCGCCTCCAGGTCGCGGACGCGGCCCTTCGCCTTGACCATCTTCAGGCCGGCCGACTTCGGGGAGGTCACGACTATGCCCGCCGAGTCGTAGCCGCGGTACTCCAGGCGCTGAAGGCCTTCGAGGAGCAGCGGGGTCACATCACGCCTGCCGATGTATCCGACGATTCCGCACATACAGGTAGATTCCCTCAGCCGTAAACGATGCGTCGCAGTTGCCTGAGCGTGAGCTCCGGCGGCGCGACCGCGCGATATTTCAGGTCCGCCTCGATCCGTTCGAAGATCGACGCGTTCACCAGGCCCTGGGCCTGGAGCTCACGGTGGCGGCGGCGGACGAACTCCTGGGCCGTCTCGTCGAAATAGGCGAGAACGTCCTGGACCACCCGCAGCGCCTCGCCCCGGTTCAGGGGCGTCGACCGCGTCAAATGATCAACGAGTTCGTCGTGCACCCGTTGATCCTGGGGTACGGAAAGACGATTCGCAAGAATCCTGCCCGATATCGGGCAAGCGGGTGTTGAATCTCTTATGGGCCGCTGTTTGCAAGCTGTCCATACGGCGTCTTGCGCCCCGTCGATTGCCCAGAGCAACTTCAGGGGCCATGGACACTCCACGCATGGGCGTACCCGAGCAGCTCGCCGAGAAGATGAACATGGCCGAGCAGCATGAGTACCTTCGCGCCAAGTTCTCCCGGCGCAACATGATCAGAGGCGGCGCCGTGACCATCGGCGCCGTCGCGGGCGGGGCCTTCGTGCCCGGCGCCGCACAGGCCGCCGTCCCGGCGCAGCGGACGGCCGCCCCGGCCTCCACGGACAAGGTCGACGGCGCGCTCGTCGCCCCCTTCGGCCGCCACCTCGCCTTCGGCAACGACCCGCGCACCGAGATGACCGTCTCCTGGCAGGTGCCGGCCGCGGTCAGCAAGCCCTACATCCGCATCGGCGCCCACCCCTGGGACCTCTCGCGCAAGATCGAGGCCGAGGTGCGCACCCTCTACACCCCGGCCGGCGTGGGCGCGAGCGGCGACCACACCCAGTACTACCTGCACGCCAAGCTCACCCACCTGCGCCCCGGCAGGACCTACTACTACGGTGTCGGCCACGCGGGCTTCGACCCGGCCCAGCCGCACCTCCTCGGCACGCTCGGCACCTTCACCACCGCGCCCTCGCAGGCCGAGCCCTTCACCTTCACCGCCTTCGGCGACGAGGGCGTCGGCTACCACGGCCTCGCCAACGACGCCCTGCTGCTCGCCCAGAACCCCGCCTTCCACCTCCACGCCGGCGACATCGCGTACGCGGACCCGGCGGGCCAGGGCAAGACCGCCGACACCGGCTTCGACTCGCGCATCTGGGACCAGTTCCTCGCCCAGACCGAGACGGTCGCCAAGCAGGTGCCGTGGATGCCGGCGTACGGCAACCACGACATGGAGGCCTGGTACTCGCCCAACGGCTACGGCGGCGAGGAGGCCCGCTGGACGCTTCCGGACAACGGGCCCGACAAGGCCAGCCTGCCGGGCGTCTACTCCTTCGTCCACGGCAACACGGCGATCATCTCGCTCGACGCCAACGACATCTCCTTCGAGATCCCGGCCAACCTCGGCATCTCCGGCGGCACCCAGACCAAGTGGCTGGAGGCGCAGCTCAAGAAGTACCGCGCCTCGCGGGACATCGACTTCGTCGTGATCTTCTTCCACCACTGCGCGTACTGCACCTCCACGGCGCACGCCTCGGAGGGGGGCGTGCGACAGGAGTGGGTGCCGCTGTTCGAGAAGTACACCGTCGACCTGGTCATCAACGGCCACAACCACCAGTACGAGCGCACGGACGTCATCAAGGCGAACGCGGTCACCAAGAAGCTGCCGATCGGCGGCACGGCGTACACCGAGACCGACGGTGTCGTGTACGTGACGGCGGGCGCGGCCGGCCGCAGCCTGTACGCGTTCACCGCCCCCGAGTCCTACGAGGGCAAGGAGAACGAGGTCGAGTCGGTCACCTCCTTCGTCAACCTCAAGGACGGCAAGCAGAACGAGACGGTCACCTGGTCGCGCGTGCGCTACCTCAACTACTCGTTCCTGCGCGTCGACGTCCAGCCGGCCGCGAAGGGACGCCTGGCCACCCTGAAGGTCCGCGGCATCGCCGAGACCGGTGCGGAGGTCGACCACTTCACGATCGCGCGCCGGGCCAAGTAGCCTCCGGGGCCGCGTACCCGGGCACGCGGGGTACCACCGGTCCACCGGCACCATGTACGCCCGGAAGGCGGGGCGTACCGCCTCCCCGACCGGCGGCCGGCCCCCGCGCGGCGGTCCTCGCCCGCCCGTTCCTACAGGCGCTTGAGGACCGCCTGCTTGGCCAGGGCGAACTCCTCGTCCGTCAGGACGCCCTCCTTGCGCAGCTCGCCCAGTTCGCGGAGCCTGCGCAGGAGGGCGTCGTGGTCGGCCCCGGGCTCCGGTCCCGCGGCCGCCTCCGCGTCGGGCTCCTCGCCCGGCCGGTCGTCCCGCGCCGCCGCCGGATGCGGGAGCCTCACCTGTACGGCCGCCGCGACCAGCGCCATCAGCGGGTCCCGCTTGAAGCCCCACAGCTCCACGGAGCCGGGGTCGTACTTCGGCGGCGCCTTGGTGTCGGAGCCGCGGACGGTGAAGCGCAGACAGCCGTTCTCCAGGCCGGCCGCGGGCCGCCACTCGACGGCCGTTATGTCCACGAGCGCCAGCGTCCGGGCACCCGCCGCGGACTTCGCGTCCTCCGCCTTCCAGTTCCACTCCAGACGTACGCGCTCGCCGTCGAAGCTCGCCGTGCCGTCCCCCGCGGACGCGGACAGCGGCACCGCCGGACCGGGCAGCAGATAGCCGTCGACCGGGCCCGCGGGGACCTGGTCGAGGAGCAGCGCGCTCCGCACCTCGTCCACGAAGTACTCGGCGACGCCGAACCGGTCGGCCTCCACCGTGAGCTGATACGGGTCGTTCGGCTCCGTGAGCTTGCCGCCCGTCGCCTGGAGCAGCGGGTCGGCGCCGTCGCGCAGCCGGAGCCTGAGCCGCCCGGCCTTCCTGCCCTGCTCCAGCGAGATGCCCGCCAACGCGCCCAGCGGCACGATGAGTTCACCCATCGTCCGGCGCAGCAGGCTGACGTTCTTGTCCCGGCCCGGGGTCAGCCGCAGAGTGTCGCCGTCGAAGATCCACGTGCCGTCCCGCTGGATGATTTCCGCCATGAGGGGGATTGTTCCACCGCGACTGAGGCAGAGTGGTCTCGACCAATTCGAGGTTTCGACCACAACGAAGGGCACGGCGGAGAACGCGGCCGAGGACGGGCCGGGAGAGCCTTCGCCGGGCACCGAAGGGAGCGCGTGTGAGACAGCACCACAGAACGCCCCGCCTTCTCGGTACGCTGCTGCTCGTGGCGGCGGCCGGCTTCTCCCTCGTCGGCGCGGCACCGCACACCCGGACCGCCGCCGCCCCGCTGGGCCGCGTCGTCCCGGCCCCCGCCTCCGTCGAACCGGGCGGAGCCCCGTACCGCGTCACCGGTGACACCCGCATCCGGGTCGACGACTCACGCGCGGTTCGCGCGGTCGGCGAGTACCTCGCTGACATCCTGCGGCCCTCCACCGGATACCGGCTGCCGGTCACCTCGCACGGCGCCGGAGCGATCCGGCTCCGGCTCGGCGGCAAGGGGCTCGGCGACGAGGGCTACCGGCTCGACAGCGGGACCTCGGGGGTCACCATCACGGCCGGGAAGCCCGCGGGCCTCTTCCACGGGGTCCAGACCCTGCGTCAGCTCCTGCCCGCCGCCGTCGAGAAGGACTCCGTCCAGCGCGGCCCCTGGCTGATCGCCGGCGGCACGATCAAGGACAGCCCCCGCTACGCCTACCGCGGGGCCATGCTCGACGTCTCCCGGCACTTCTTCACCGTCGCCCAGGTCGAGCGCTACATCGACGAACTGGCCCTGTACAAGGTCAACAAGCTGCATCTGCACCTGAGCGACGACCAGGGCTGGCGCATCGCCGTCGACTCCTGGCCCCGGCTCGCGGCCCACGGCGGCTCCACCCAGGTCGGCGGCGGACAGGGCGGCTTCTACACCAAGGCCGACTACCGCGAGATCGTCCGGCACGCCTCCTCGCGCTATCTGGAGGTCGTCCCGGAGATCGACATTCCCGGACACACCAACGCCGCGCTCGCCTCGTACGCGGAACTGAACTGCGACGGGGTCGCGCCGGACCTCTACACCGGCACCGACGTCGGCTTCAGCTCGCTGTGCGTGGGCAAGCCGGTGACGTACTCCTTCGTGGACGACGTGATCCGGGAGCTGGCCGCGCTCACCCCCGGCGGGTACCTCCACATCGGCGGCGACGAGGCGCACTCCACCAGCCACGCGGACTATGTGACCTTCATGGACAAGGTGCAGCCCCTCGTCACCAAGTACGGCAAGAAGGTGATGGGCTGGCACCAGCTCACCGGGGCCACCCCGGCGAAGGGCGCCCTCGCGCAGTACTGGGGGCTCGACGACACCGGTGCCGAGGAGAAGGCGCAGGTCGCCGCGGCCGCGCGGAACGGGACGGGGCTCGTGCTGTCGCCCGCGGACCGGCTCTACCTCGACATGAAGTACACCGCCGACACCCCGCTCGGCCAGGACTGGGCCGGTCTGGTGGAGGTGCGGCGCGCCTACGACTGGGACCCGGGGAGCTACCTGCCCGGCGTGCCCGCCTCGGCCGTCAAGGGCGTCGAGGCGCCACTGTGGACCGAGACGATCCAGAGCTCCGCGGACATCGACGTCATGGCCTTCCCGAGGCTGCCCGGCGCCGCCGAACTCGGCTGGTCCCCCGCCTCCACGCACGACTGGGACACCTACAAGGTGCGCCTCGCCGCCCAGGCGCCCCGCTGGGACGCCCTCGGCATCGCGTACTACCGCTCGCCCCAGGTCCCCTGGCCCGCGCGCTAGGCGGAAAGCCGACGGGGGGCCCCGGGGTCACTCGACGCGGCGGCCCCCCCGGTCGCGGGCGCCTCGGGGGGCGCGGTGGTGGGAAACCCGCGAGAGGGGGAGTGTCTG
>NZ_JBHYXD010000015.1:18562-53989 GCF_042751995.1 Streptomyces sp. NPDC059371
GCGCCCCCCCCGACCGCCCCCGCAGACACCCCCCCGCCCACGACCCCCCCGCCCCCCCGGGGCCCCCGGCCCGGCGGGGTCGGCGCCCCGCGCGGGGCCCCCGGGGTGCCCCCCCGCGGGGCCCCCCGCCCGTCTTCGGGGCTCCTCGTGGAGCCCGGTGCTCAGAACCCGGCGATCGGGTTCTTCAGGGTGCCGACCAGCTGCAGCGCGCTCGACGGGTCCGCCAGGTCGACCATCTGCCGGTTGTCGCGCAACTGGAGCCGGTTGAGGCAGGACAGCGCGAACTCGGGCGCGAACAGGTCGTACTGCCGGAACTTGTCCTCGAGTTCGGGCGTCGCCTCCTGGTACGCGCGCACCGACTCGGCGACCGTCCGCCAGAAGTCCTCCTCGGCGAGGACTCCCTCCTCCGCGAGCTGGGCGGCCAGGAAGCGGAAGAAGCAGTCGAAGACGTCCGTGAAGATCGACAGCAGCTTCGTGTCCTCGGGGACGTCGACACGGATCCGCTCCACCGCGGGCGGCAGCACCGCCTGCGGGTCCATGACCACGATCTCCTCGGCGATGTCCTTGTAGACCGCCCGTCGCACCGCCCCGTCCTCCAGGACGAGGATGACGTTCTCGCCGTGCGGCATGTAGACCAGGTCGTACGCGTAGAAGCTGTGCAGGAGCGGGGTGAGGTAGGCGCGCAGATAGCCGCGCAGCCACTCCACCGGCGTCAGGCCCGACCGCTCGATCAGCGCGGCCGCGAACGAGGCGCCCTCGTGGTCGACATGGACGAGGGACGCCATCGTCGCCAGGGACTCGCCCTCACCCAGTGAGGGGACCGGGCTCTCGCGCCACAGCGCGGCCAGCATCTTGCGGTACGGGGAGTACCGGTCGGTGGCCGCCTCGTACTCCAGATGCCGGTAGCCGACGGCCGCCCGCTCACGGATGACCGACAGACCGGTGGACTTCAGCACCGGGTCGCTCTCGACGAGCTGGACCAGCCAGTCGTTGATCGCCGGGGTCGCCTCCATGTAGGCGGCGGACAGACCCCGCATGAAGCCCATGTTCAGCACGCTCAGCGCCGTCTTCACGTAGTGCTTGTGCGGGCTGCTGGTGTTGAAGAACGTCCGGATGGACTGCTGGGCCAGGTACTCGTCGTCGCCCTCGCCGAGACAGACCAGGCGCTGCTGGGCGACCTCGGCCGCGAACGTCACGGACAGCTTGTTCCACCACTGCCAGGGGTGGACGGGTATGAGGAGGTACTCCTCGGGGTCGAGCCCCCGCTCGCGCAGGATCCCGTCGAACCGTTCGACCGTCTCCGTGCCCAGCTCGCCCTGCACGAAGGACTCGTACGTGATGCCGACGCCCGCCGTGAAGGCGGCCCGTGAGCGGTGCGCCGCCAGCCACACCAGCCGTACCGGGTTCGCGGTCTCGGGAGCGTAGGCGAGGTAGTCGTGCACACCGAAGCCGAGTCGCCCGTTGTTGGCGACGAAGCACGGGTGGCCCTCGGTCATGCCGGTCTCGATGGCCTGGAAGCCGGCGCCGGCCAGCTCGCGGACCGGGACCTGCGCCTTGGTGAGCTTGTAGCAGGTGCCCGCGAGGGTGGAGGAGATCTCCTCCAGGTAGACCGGCAGGATCTCGTCGCTCAGGCCGAGCGACGTCCTCAGTTCGATGAAGAAGTCCAGTGCCGACAGCGGGAGTTCGGTGCCGTCGCGGTGCCGGGTGATGGACTCGGCGGCCACCTGCCAGTGGTCGAGCAGGCGGCGGGTCGCGGTGAACCGGTAGCTCGTCAGCCCGTCGTCGCCGAGGACCTCGTAGCGGCCGTCCGGCAGGCTCCGCGGGGTGATCAGCCGCTCGTGGGCGAACTCGGCGAGCGCCTTGCGGAGAAGGAGGCGGTTGGCGTCGGCCCAGCGCTCGGGGGAGAGGTGGGCGACACTCCCGGCGGACTTCACGCGGCCACCGCCTTCGCGAACTGCTCCCGGGTGCAGAAGCTCAGCAGCGCCTTCTTCTCCGGCTTCTGGATCTCTTCGACGGAGACGAATCCGACGGCCTCGTTGAGGGCGTGCACGGCCGTGTTGGCCACGTCGGGCTCGACGACGACGCGCTCGGTCGCCGGGTCGGCGAACAGGTGCTCCATCACCGAGGTGATCACGGCCCGGGTGAAGCCGTGTACGGGGGTGTCGCTCGGGGCGACCAGGAAGTGCATGCCGACATCGCCCGGCCGCGGCTCGTACAGGCCGACGAGTTCGACGTACCGGGGGTCGTAGCGCTCCATCAGGAAGACGGGCTCGCCGTCCAGGAGACCGAGGAAGGCGTCGTGGTGGTCACTGGCCGCGATGGCCATGTACTCGCGCTCCACGTCGTGCAGTCTCGCCTCCTGCATCATCCAGAAGGCGGCCTTGGGATGGGTCACCCACCGGTGCAGCACCGGCGCGTCCTCGACGGGGTCGAGGGGGCGGACGGTGAAGGTGCCGATGGCGGTGGCGGTGGCGGTGGCGGTGGTCATACGGAGAACTCCTGGAACGCGATGGCCTTTTCGACCGGGTAGTACTCGGTGCCGAGCAGCTCGCGGATGATGGACGTGTTGCGGTACGGGCCCATGCCGAGGTCCGGTGAGGTGATCGAGTGGGTGTGGACGCCCGCGTTCTGCAGGAAGATCCCGCCGCCCGTGACGTCGATGGCGTAGTTGCGGGCCACGTCGAAGTTGCCCTGGGTGTCGTAGCGGAGCCGGTCGCGGACCGGTGCGAGGAACGCGGGCTCGGCGTACCGGTAGCCGGTGGCCAGCACCAGGCCCGTCGAGCTCAGCTCGTAGTCCCTGCCCTGCTCCTGCTGGCGGAACCCGAGGGTGTACGTGTCCTGGTCGTGGCGCGCGCTCTCCAGCGAGGAGTTGGTCAGCAGCCGGGCGGGCACCGGACCGCCGAGGTTCTTCTGGTAGAGCAGGTCGAAGATCGCGTCGATCAGCTCCCCGTCGATGCCCTTGAACAGACCCTTCTGCTCCGACTGGAGGCGGTAGCGGGTCGCCTCGGGCAGCGCGTGGAAGTAGTCGATGTACTCCGGGGAGGTCATCTCCAGGGTCAGCTTGGTGTATTCGAGGGGGAAGAAGCGCGGCGAGCGGGTCACCCAGTTCAGCCGGTAACCGTGGACGTCGATCTCGCTGAGCAGGTCGTAGAAGATCTCGGCGGCGGACTGGCCGCTGCCGATCAGGGTGATCGAGTCCTTGGCCTGGAGCTCCCGCTTGTGCTGCATGTAGCGGGAGTTGTGGATGAAGTCGCCGCCGAGGTCCGCGCAGGACTCCGGGACGTGGGGCGAGGTGCCGGTGCCGAGGACCAGGTGCCGGGCGCGGAACAGCTCGCCGGCCTCGGTCCGTACGGTGTACACCTCGTCCTCGTACGTCACCTCCGCGACCGTCGTCCCGAAGCGGACGCTGCTCAGCCTGGACGCGGCCCAGCGGCAGTAGTCGTCGTACTCGACCCGCAGCGGGTAGAAGTTCTCCCGGATGTAGAACGCGTACAGACGGCCCGATTCCTTCAGGTAGTTGAGGAAGGAGTACGGGGAGGTCGGGTCGGCGAGGGTGACCAGGTCCGACATGAACGGGGTCTGCAGGTGCGCGCCCTCCAGGAACATGCCGGTGTGCCACTCGAAGTGGGGCTTCGACTCCAGGAAGACACCGCTGAGTTCGGCGATCGGCTCGGTGAGGCAGGCGAGGCCGAGGTTGAAGGGCCCGAGCCCGATCCCCACGAAGTCGTAGGTGGTGTCCGTGGATTCAGCAAGCGCGGTCAAGGGACTCTCCCAGGTACTGCTCGGCGTGGCCGGCGATCAGGTCGAGGACGGCGGCGATGTCGTCCTGTGTGGTCTCGGGGTTGAGCAAGGTGAACTTCAGGTAGTGGCGTCCGCCGACCTTGGTGCCCGCGACGACGGCGTCGCCGGACGCGAACAGGGCCTTGCGGGCGTACAGGTTGGCGCGGTCGATCTCGGCCGGGTCGGTGACGGCGGCCGGGATGTACCGGAAGACGAGGGTGGACAGCGAGGGCCGCACGACGACGTCGAAGCGCGGGTCGGCGGCGAGCAGTTTCCAGCCCTCGGCGGCCAGGTCGCAGACCTCGTCGAAGAGTTCGCCGATGCCGTCGGCGCCCATGACGCGCAGCGTCATCCACAGCTTGAGCGCGTCGAAGCGGCGGGTGGTCTGGAGGGACTTGTCGACCTGGTTGGGGATGCGCTCGTGGACCATGCGGAGCGGGTTGAGGTACTCCGCGTGGTAGGTCGCGTGGCGCAGGGTCGCGGCGTCGCGGACCAGCACGGCCGAGGAACTCACCGGCTGGAAGAAGGACTTGTGGTAGTCGACGGTGACGGAGTCGGCCCGCTCGATGCCGTCGATGCGGTCCCGGTTCTTCAGCGAGGTGAGCAGTCCGCAGCCGTAGGCCGCGTCCACGTGCATCCAGGTGCCGAACTGGGAGCACAGTTCCGCGATCTCGGGCAGCGGGTCGATGGAGCCGAAGTCGGTGGTGCCCGAGGTGGCGACGACGGCCATGGGCACGAGGCCGTCCTGCCGGCAGCGCTCCAGCTCGTGGGCGAGAGCGACGGTCTGCATGCGCTTGTCGTGGTCGACGGGGATCGAGACGACGGCGTCGGGGGCGAGGCCGAGGAGTTTGGCCGACTTCTTGACGCTGAAGTGGCTGACCTCGGAGGCGAAGATCCGCAGATCGGCGAGGTTCTCCGCCTTGGCCTCCTCGCGTGCCAGGAGCAGGGCCTGGAGGTTGGACTGGCTGCCGCCGCTGGTGAACACCCCGTCCGCGGCCGGGCCGAGACCGATGCGCTCGTTCGTCCAGTCGATGAGCCTGCGCTCGATGAGGGTGCCGCCGGCCGACTGGTCCCAGGTGTCCAGCGAGGAGTTGACGGCGGACAGGACGGCCTCACCGAGCACGGCCGGGATGACGACCGGGCAGTTGAGGTGGGCGAGGTAGCGCGGGTGGTGGAAGTAGACCGCGTCCCGGAGGTAGACCTCTTCCAGCTCGTCGAGGACGGCCGTGGTGTCGTGCAGCGGCTTGTCGAGGTCGATCCCCTCGATGCGGGGGGCGAGTTCGTCGACCGTGACACCCGTGAACGGGCGGTCGGTGGCGGCGAGTTTGGCGGCCACCCGCTCGACCCCTTCGGTCACGGAGCGGCGGTACCGGTCCGCGGTGGTGTCGTTGAGCAGGTGCGAGCGCATGTGGGGGTCCTCCGTGCGGGGAGACAGTCCGAGCGGGACACGGGAAAGGGCGAGGTCGCGACGTTCGACTTAGGTCAGCCTAACCTAAGTCGATCACGCTTCCTCGCCCTGGCCCGTCCTTCGTGACGTACGCCTCTTTCCGATCGGCGGAAGGCGTCCGGGGGAGCGGAACTACTCTCCCTGTTCCCGCAGTTGTTCCTCGGTCAGGCCCTGTCGCCAGTACCCGACGAAGGTGACCCGCCGGCGGTCGATGCCGCGCTCGCGCACCAGATGGCGGCGCAGCTCCCGCACGCACCCGGACTCGCCCGCGATCCAGGCGTAGGGGGCCTCGGCGGGCGGGAGGTGCGCCGACCGCAGGGCGTCGAGCGCCAGGGGGCGCTCCCCGGCGGTGTGGTCGTCCCCGACCAGCCAGGTGATCTCGGCCTCGGCCGGGGTGGCCAGGTCCTGGATGTCACCGGCGTGCGGGACCTCCAGCCAGGCCCGCACCCGCAGTCCCGCCGGGAGCGATTCGAGGATGGCGGAGACCGCGGGAAGGGCCGTCTCGTCACCCCACAGGACCACGAGGTCGGCGTCCGCGGGCGGCCGGAAGCGGATGGCCCGGTTGTCCGCCACGGCGGGGCCGAGCAGGACCACCCGGTCGCCGGGCGCGGCGCCGGACGCCCAGCGCGAGGCGGGCCCGGCGGGGGCGGCCGCGCCCGGCCCAAGGCCGTGCAGCGCGAAGTCGATGTCGATCTCGTCGGGGTCGCGGCGCAGGGCCCGCAGGGTGTACGAGCGCATCACCGCCCGCACGTCGTCGGGCAGTTCGCGCCAGCCCTGCCACCAGTCGTCGCCGAGTTCGACGGGGACGGCGGGCTCGCTCTGGCCGGGGTGCGGGAGGAACAGGGACAGGGACTGGTCGCGTCCGTCGGAGTGGAAGTCCCGCAGGTCGGGTCCGCCGAAGGTCACCCGGACCAGAGACGGGCCGAGCCGCCTCGTCCGTACGACCCGGAGGGTGAAGAAACGGAACGGGGCGGCTACGGCCGTCGTCATGCGTGCTCCTGAGTGATCGTCAGGGGGTCACCGCGGAGGGTGTCAGGCGACCTTCTTGGCGTTCTCGATGGCCTCGGCGAGGCGCTCGAGGGTCGGGGTGCACTTGTCGTACGACAGGATCGCCTCGGGCGTCCGGGCGATGACCTGGCCGGCCTTGACGGCGGGCAGCTTCTTCCAGGTGGCCTCGGTGATGTCGGCCGGCTGGATGGTCGCGCTGCGGTCGTCGATGATGATGATGTCGGCCGGGTACTTGTCGACGTTCTCCCAGCTCAGGTTCTCGAACCAGCCGCCGCTGGCCTTGAGGGCCTTGGCGGAGGGCTCGACGATGTTCACGCCGAGGGCCTTGAAGTACTCCAGGTCGATGGAGAGGTTGGAGCCGGACACGTAGAAGATGTCCTGGCTCGCGGAACCGGCCAGCACCTTGATCTCCGGGCGCGCCTTGGCGGCCTTGCGCAGCCGCTCGGCGGCGGCCTCGAACTTCTTCTTCGCCTCGACGATCTTCGCCGACTTCACGTCGGCGCCCAGGGACTGGGCCAGCGCGTACATGCGCTCCAGGGACTGCGGCATCTGGCGGTCGTAGACGGAGACGGCGACGCTCGGCGCGAGCTTGAGGATCTTGTCCTTGGACTCCTCGGGGACGTACCAGAGGGTGCCCGCGGAGTCGAACGTCGTGGAGATCAGCACGTCGGGGGCGAGGCCCGCGTACTTCTCGATGTTGAACTGGCCCCACTCGTTGCCGAGGACCGTCAGCTTGCTGACGTCCATGTCGCCGGCCTGGACGTCGGCCTTGCCGTCCTTGGTCGTGGTCGGGCCGAAGACGCCCTTGACCTCGACGCCGTAGTCGAACAGGGCGGCGGCGACACCGGTGAAGGCGACGATGTTCGCCGGGGTCTTGTCCAGGTTCACGGTCGTGCCGCGGTCGTCCTTGAACGTCCAGGGGCCGGCCTTCGCCGCGGCCTTGGTCGCGTCCGAGCCAGCGCTTTTCGCGGCGTCGTCGTCACCGCAGGCGGCGAGGACGGCGCCGAGGCCGAGGACGCCGCCCGCGGCGAGGATGCCGCGACGGGAGAGCTGAGTGGCACGGGCGTTGGACATGAGTGTGGCTGCTTTCGGCATGGGGCGGAGAAGATCCACCGGATCAGTTCGAAGGTAGGTTAGCCTAACCTCAGCTCGTGTCCAGAGGGTGGGGCACCTTGATCGAGTCCGCGGTCGACGGCCCGTCCCACGCGCCGCGGCCACCGGCGCGTTCAGGCCATCGACATGCCATGGCCACCGGCGTGCCCAGGTCACCGACGCGCCGCGGCCACCGGCGTGTTCAGGCCATCGACACGCCGCGGCCAGAGGCGCGCCCAGGCCACCGACGCACCGCGGCCACCGGCGGGCGGGTGCCCGTCAGTGGCCGCGGTGTGGCGGTCGTGCGCGGGGCTCAGCCCGTGAGCCCCAGTTCCCGGGCGATCAGCATGCGCTGGACCTCGCTCGTGCCCTCGCCGATCTCCAGGATCTTGGAGTCGCGCCACATACGGGCGACCGGGTACTCGTTCATGAAGCCGTAGCCGCCGTGGACCTGGGTGGCCTCACGGGCGTTGTCGACGGCGATCGTGGAGGAGTACAGCTTGGCGATCGCCGCCTCCTTCTTGAAGGGCTCGCCCGCGACGAGACGGGACGCGGCGTCGCGCCAGCCCACCCGGGCCATGTGCGCCTTCATCTCCATGTCGGCGATCTTGAACTGGATCGCCTGGTTGGCGCCGATCGGGCGCCCGAACGCGTGCCGCTCCTTGGCGTACTTGACGGACTCGTCGACACAGCCCTGGGCGAGACCCGTGGCCAGCGCCGCGATCGCGATACGGCCCTCGTCCAGGATGCGCAGGAACTGCGCGTAGCCGCGGCCCTCCTCGCCGAGCAGGTTGGCCGCCGGGACGCGCACGTCCGAGAAGGACAGCTCACGGGTGTCGGAGGCGTTCCAGCCGACCTTCGAGTACGGGGCGGCGACCGTGAAACCGGGGGTGCCGGAGGGGACGATGATCGCCGAGATCAGCGGCTTGCCGTCGGGCTTGCGGCCGGTGACCGCGGTGACCGTCACCAGGCCCGTGATGTCCGTGCCCGAGTTGGTGATGAAGCACTTGCTGCCGTTGATGACCCATTCGTTCGTCTCGGGGTCGAGCCGGGCCGTCGTGCGGGTCGCGCCGGCGTCCGAGCCGCCGTCCGGCTCGGTCAGTCCGAACGCGCCCAGGATCTCGCCGGAGCACAGCCGCGGAAGCCACTCCCGCTTCTGCTCCTCGGTGCCGAAGAGGTGGACCGGCATGGCGCCCAGCGAGACGCCCGCCTCCAGGGTGATGGCCACGGACGAGTCGACGCGGGCCAGCTCCTCCAGGGCGATGCCGAGGGCGAGGTAGTCGCCGCCCATGCCGCCGTACTCCTCGGGGAACGGCAGCCCGAACAGGCCCATGCGGCCCATCTCCCGCACGATCTCGTACGGGAACTCGTGCCGCTCGTAGAAGTCGCCGATCTTCGGCGCCACGACGTCGTGCGCGAACTCCTCCACCGTGCGGCGGAGTTCTTCGAGCTCGGGGGAGAGACGGTGGTCCAGGGACATGTTCTTCACTCCTGGTGGGACTGTGTCGTGCTACCGATGGCTTTGACGGTGCGGGACGGGCTGGGTCGGCCCAGTTGTCCGGCCATCCACACGCTTGTGGCGGTGAGGCGGCCGAGGTCGACCCCGGTGTCGATACCGAGGCCCTGGAGCATCCATACGAGGTCTTCCGTGGCGAGGTTGCCCGTCGCCGACTTCGCGTACGGGCAGCCGCCGAGGCCGCCCGCCGATGCGTCGACGGTGGTGACGCCGTGCTGGAGGGCGGCCAGGGTGTTGGAGAGCGCCTGGCCGTAGGTGTCGTGGAAGTGCACGCCGAGCGCGCTGGTGGGCACGCCCTCCTCGTTCAGCTCGGCGAGCAGGGCCTGCACATGGCCCGGTGTCGCCACGCCGATCGTGTCGCCGAGGCTCAGTTCGTCACAGCCCATGTCCCGCAGCGCCTTGCAGACGCGGACGACCTGATGGACCGGGACGGGTCCCTCCCACGGGTCGCCGAAGCACATCGAGACATAGCCGCGGACGGAGAGCCGCGCCTCCCTGGCGCGGTTCACCACCGGCTCGAACATGGCGAGCGACTCGTCGACCGTCCGGTTGAGATTGGCCTTCGCGAAGGACTCCGTCGCGCTGGCGAAGACGGCCACGTGCCGGGCGCCGAGCGCCAGCGCACGCTCCAGCCCGCGCTCGTTCGGCACCAGTACCGGGAGCGCCACCGGCAGGTCGGCCACCTGCGGGAACAGCTGTTCCGCGTCCGCCAGTTGGGGAACCCACTTGGGGTGGACGAAGCTGGTCGCCTCGATCGTGGTCAGGCCCGCGTCCGCGAGGCGCCGGATGAACTCCGCCTTCACCTCGGTCGGTACGGTCGCCTTCTCGTTCTGCAGCCCGTCGCGCGCGCCGACCTCGTAGATCCGTACCCGGGCGGGCAGGTCCTGGGCCGGTACGGCCATGGGCAGGCCGAGTTCGGACGTGTTCATGCCGTCTCCTCAGCGGGGGTGATGACCGCCAGGATCTGGTCCATGGCGACCGTCGTGCCCGGTGTGACGTCCAGTTCGCTGACCGTCCCGGCGTGCGGCGCGGAGATGACGTGCTCCATCTTCATCGCCTCGACCACGAGCAGGCTCTGTCCGGCGGCCACCTCGTCGCCGACGGCGACCTTCACGACGGTCACCGTGCCGGGCATGGGGGCGGTCAGCGAGTCGGCACCGGCGTGCGCGGAGCCGGTGAGCGACGCGGCCACCGGGTCGTGGTCGCGCACATGCCAGGCGTCGCCGTCGCGGCCGATCCAGTCGGCGGCGCGGTGGAAGGTGTGCCGCACCCCGTCGAGGGTCACCGCGACGCGGTCGGCGGTGACCGTGTGGGTGCCGCGCGGGGTGTACTCCACCGGGTCGAGGACCCGCAGGGAGAAGCCGACCGGCTTCGGGGCGCCGCCGAGCCGCCAGCCGCTCGGCACCGAGAACGGGTCGGTCCAGCCCTCGCCCGACGGGGCCAGAGCGGCGAGCCGGACGGCCGCGGCCGCCTCGTACACCTCCTCGGGCACCTCGGACGACACCAGGCCGTCGGCCTCCCGCTCGACCAGACCGGTGTCCAGGTCGCCGGCCACCACGTCCGGGTGGGCCAGCAGGCGGCGCAGGAAGCCCGCGTTCGTCTGGACCCCGAGCGTGACCGTCTCGGCGAGGGCGGCCCGGAGCCTGCGCAGCGCCGTCGGGCGGTCGGGGCCGTACGCGATGACCTTGGAGAGCATGGGGTCGTAGAGGCTGCCGACCTCGGTGCCTTCCGTCAGGCCCGAGTCGGTGCGCACCCCGTCGCCCCCCGGTTCGCGCAGCGCGAGCACGGTGCCGCCGGAGGGGAGGAAGCCGCGGGCCGGGTCCTCGGCGCAGATCCGGGCCTCCACCGCGTGCCCGGTGAGGGTGATGTCCCGCTGCTCGTAGGGCAGATGCTCACCGGCGGCGACCCGGAGCTGCCACTCGACGAGGTCGAGGCCGGTGATCAGCTCGGTGACCGGGTGCTCCACCTGGAGGCGGGTGTTCATCTCCATGAAGTAGTACGAGGACGGGTCGCCGCCGGGGACGATGAACTCCACCGTGCCCGCGCCCCGGTAGCCGCAGGAGCGGGCCGCCTGGACGGCCGCCTCTCCCATCGCGGCGCGCGTGGCGTCGTCGAGGAGCACACTGGGCGCCTCCTCGATGATCTTCTGGTGGCGGCGCTGGAGGGAGCACTCGCGCTCGCCCAGGTGCACGACGTTGCCGTGCCCGTCCGCCAGGACCTGGATCTCGATGTGCCGGGGCCGGTCGACCCAGCGCTCGACGAGGAGCGTGTCGTCGCCGAAGGAGGCGCGCGCCTCACGCCGGGCGGCGGCGATCTCGTCGGCCAGCACCTCGGTGTCCCGCACCAGGCGCATGCCCTTGCCGCCGCCGCCCGCGCTCGGCTTCAGGAGCACCGGGACGCCGATCTCGCGGGCGGCCGCGATCAGCTCCGCGTCCGTCAGACCGCTGCCCGAGGAGCCGGGGACGACCGGGACGCCGGCCGCCTGCACCGTCTCCTTGGCGCGGATCTTGTCGCCCATCAGGGAGATCGCCTCGGCGGACGGTCCGATGAAGACCAGTCCGGCGTCCGCGCAGGCCCGCGCGAAGGCGGCGTTCTCGGCGAGGAAGCCGTACCCCGGGTGCACCGCCTGGGCGCCGGTGCGGGCCGCCGCCTCCAGCAGCCGCTCCACCGACAGATAGCTCTCCGACGCGGGCGCCGGTCCGATCCGTACCGCCGTGTCGGCCTCCCGGACGTGCCGGGCGTCGGCGTCCGCGTCCGAGAAGACGGCCACCGAGCGCACGCCGAGCGCGCGCAGGGTGCGGATGACGCGTACGGCGATCTCACCCCGGTTGGCCACGAGCACTGTGTCGAACATGGGTCCCCTCACATCCGGAAGACGCCGAACTGGGGGTCACCCAGGGGCGCGTTGGCGCAGGCGGTCAAGGCGAGTCCGAGGACCTGCCGGGTCTCCATCGGGTCGATCACACCGTCGTCCCAGAGCCGGGCACTCGCGTAGTAGGCGCTGCCCTGCTGCTCGTACTGCCGGCGGATCGGGTCCTTGAAGTCCTCCTCGTCCGCGGCCGGCCAGGACTCGCCGCGCGCCTCGATCTGGTCGCGCTTGACGGTCGCGAGGACCGAGGCGGCCTGCTCGCCGCCCATCACGGAGATCTTGGCGCCCGGCCACATCCACAGGAAGCGCGGCGAATACGCCCGGCCGCACATCGAGTAGTTGCCCGCGCCGTACGAACCGCCGATCACGACGGTCAGCTTGGGCACGCGGGCGCAGGCGACGGCCGTGACCATCTTCGCGCCGTGCTTGGCGATGCCGCCCGCCTCGTACTGGCGGCCCACCATGAAGCCGGAGATGTTCTGCAGGAACACCAGAGGGATGCCGCGCTGGTCGCACAGTTCGATGAAGTGGGCGCCCTTCTGGGCCGACTCCGAGAACAGGATCCCGTTGTTGGCGACGATGCCGACCGGGTGGCCGTGGATCCGGGCGAAGCCGGTGACCAGGGTCTGCCCGAACTCGGCCTTGAACTCGGCGAAGCGGGAACCGTCGACCACGCGCGCGATGACCTCGCGTACGTCGTAGGGGGTGCGGGAGTCGACCGGCACCGCGCCGTACAGCCCGTACGGGTCGACCTTGGGCTCGGCCGCCGTGGTGACCTCCCAGGGCAGCTTCCCGCGCGCGGGGAGCGTGGAGACGATGGTGCGCACGATCCGCAGCGCGTGCGCGTCGTCCTCGGCGAGGTGGTCGGTGACGCCGGAGGTCCGGGAGTGGACCTCGCCGCCGCCCAGCTCCTCGGCGGTCACCACCTCACCGGTGGCGGCCTTCACCAGAGGGGGACCGCCCAGGAAGATCGTCCCCTGGTTGCGGACGATCACCGCCTCGTCGCTCATCGCCGGCACATACGCGCCGCCGGCCGTGCAGGAGCCGAGGACGGCCGCGATCTGCGGGATCCCGGCGCCGGACATCCGCGCCTGGTTGTAGAAGATCCGCCCGAAGTGCTCGCGGTCGGGGAACACCTCGTCCTGCATGGGCAGGAAGGCGCCTCCGGAGTCGACGAGATACACACAGGGCAGACGGTTCTCCAGCGCGACCTCCTGGGCGCGCAGGTGCTTCTTCACCGTCATCGGGTAGTACGTGCCGCCCTTGACGGTGGCGTCGTTGGCGACGATCACGCACTCGCGCCCGCTCACCCGGCCGATCCCGGCGATGACACCGGCGGCCGGGGCCGCGCCGTCGTACATCCCGTCGGCGGCGAGCGGTGCCAGCTCCAGGAACGGGGAGCCGGGGTCGAGCAGGGCGTCCACGCGGTCGCGGGGCAGCAGCTTGCCGCGCGCGGTGTGCCGCGCCCGTGCCTTCTCGCCGCCGCCGAGCCGCACCGCGGCCAGCTTGTGGCGCAGCTCCTCGCCCAGCGCGCGGTGTGCCGCCTCGTTGGCCCTCCAGGCCTCCGACGCGGGGTCTGCCGCGCTCGTCAGCTCCGGTGCCTCTTGCATCCTGCGGTCCCCTCACCAGTGGTCGACCAGTTAATGAGCGTTAACGCAACTCCTTCAGGTTAACGACCGCTAACGCCGGTGTCTAGAATTGATTCCATGGCCACCAGAACCGACGCCCCCACTCGGCGCGAGCAGATCCTGAGGGAGGCCGCGCGGCTGTTCGCCGAACGTGGTTTCCATGGCGTGGGAGTGGACGAGATAGGAGCGGCGGTCGGAATCAGCGGCCCCGGTCTCTACCGGCACTTCGCCGGCAAGGACGCGATGCTCGCCGAGCTGCTGGTGGGGATCAGCGGGCAACTGCTCACGGGCGGCCGGCGCAGGGTGGCGGAGGCCCAGGCGGGTCCCGGGGGAGGTGCCGAGGGGCTCCTCGACTCGCTCATCGAGGGGCACATCGACTTCGCGCTCGACGACCGTCCTCTGATCACCCTGCACGACCGCGAGCTGGACCGCCTGCGGGACAGCGACCGCAAGCTCGTGCGCCAGCTCCAGCGCCAGTACGTCGAGCTGTGGGTGGAGGTGGTGCGCGAGGTCTACCCGGATCTGGGGGAGCCCTCCGCGCGCTCCGCCGTGCACTCGGTCTTCGGCCTGCTGAACTCGACCCCGCACCTGGGGCGGCCGGGCGCGCTCCCCGGGCGCGCGGGCACGGCCGAGCTGCTGCACCGGATGGCGCGGGGAGCGTTCGGAGCGGCCGCTGTGGCTCCCGGGGCGTGACGAGCGTCTCGGGGGGCGACCCCTGGACGGCGCTCGTGACCGACGGGTAACCTCGTATCTGAGCAAGCGCTTAGAAATAACCCAAGGTATCCAGGCGGAGGTGGCGGCGGTGCGCCGTACTGTGTTCAACGAGGACCACGAGGCGTTCCGGGAGACCCTGCGCGCCTTCATCGAGGCCGAGGTCGTCCCGGTCTACGACGAGTGGTTCGCCGCCGGCCAGGCGCCGCGCGACTTCTACTACAAGCTCGCCGAGCTCGGCGTCTTCGGCATCCGCGTGGACGAGGAGTTCGGCGGCGCCGGCATCGACTCGTACAAGTTCGAAGCCGTGATGTACGAGGAGACCTCGCGCGCGGGTGTCCAGTTCGGCGGCTCCGGTGTGCACGTGCTGCTCGGCCTGCCCTACATCAAGTCGCTCGCCACCGACGAGCAGAAGAAGCGCTTCCTGCCCAAGTTCGTCAGCGCCGAGGAGATGTGGGCCCTCGCGATGACCGAGCCGGGCACCGGCTCCGACCTCGCGGGCATGAAGACCACCGCCAAGCTCTCCGAGGACGGCACGCACTACGTCCTCAACGGCTCCAAGACCTTCATCACCGGTGGCGTCCACGCCGACCGCGTGATCGTCTGCGCCCGCACCTCCGCGCCCACCGCCGAGGACCGCCGCTTCGGCATCTCCCTGTTCGCCGTGGACACCAAGTCCGAGGGCTACTCCATCGGCCGCAAGCTCGACAAGCTCGGCCTGCGGACCTCCGACACCGCCGAGCTGGCGTTCGTCGACGTGAAGGTCCCCGTCGAGGACCTCCTCGGCGAGGAGAACAAGGGCTTCTACTACCTCGGCCACAACCTCGCCTCCGAGCGCTGGGGCATCGCCTTCGGCGCCTACGCGCAGGCCAAGGCCGCCGTCCGGTTCGCCAAGGAGTACGTCCAGGAGCGCACCGTCTTCGGCAAGTCGGTCGCCTCGTTCCAGAACACCAAGTTCGAGCTGGCCGCCTGCCAGGCCGAGGTGGACGCGGCCGAGGCCGTCGCCGACCGCGCGCTCGAGGCCCTCGACGCCGGTGAGCTGACCCCGGCCGAGGCCGCCAGCGCCAAGCTGTTCTGCACCGAGGTCGCGCACCGCGTCATCGACCGCTGCCTCCAGCTCCACGGCGGCTACGGCTTCATGAACGAGTACCCGATCGCCCGCCTGTACGCGGACAACCGGGTCAACCGCATCTACGGCGGGACCAGCGAGATCATGAAGACGATCATCGCCAAGGACATGGGCCTGTAAGGTCCGCGAAAAGACTGCGCGGTACAACTGCCTTATGAGCGAGGCACTTCAGTCTCTCCTCGATCTGCTCGATCTCGAGCGGATCGAGGAGAACATCTTCCGCGGCCGTTCCCGGTCCGCCGTCGTCCCCAGGGTCTTCGGCGGACAGGTGGCGGCGCAGGCCCTCGTGGCCGCCGGGCGCACGGTCCCCGAGGACCGGCTCGCCCACTCCCTGCACGCGTACTTCCTGCGCATCGGCGACCCCGGCGCGCCCATCGTGTACTCCGTGGACCGCATCCGCGACGGCCGCTCCTTCACCACCCGCAGGGTGGTCGCGGTCCAGCACGGACAGCCGATCTTCCACCTCTCCGCGTCCTTCCAGGCGTACGAGGAGGGCATGGAGCACCAGGCGCCGATGCCACCCGCTCCGGCCCCGGAGACGCTGCCCACGGCCGCCGAACTGCTCCCTCTGTACGCCGACGTCTTCACCGACGCCGAGGTGGTGGAGCGCATCCTGGAGGCCCGGGAGTCCGTCGACCTGCGCTATGTCGACGCGCCGCCGTACGGCACCGTCGGCGAGCCGCGCGAACCGCGCTCCCAGGTGTGGTTCCGCACCAACGGCAAGCTCGCGGACGACCCACTGCTCCACGTCGTGCTCGCCACCTACGTCTCGGACATGACGCTCCTCGACTCCATCCTGCTCGCCCACGGGCGCGGCGGCTGGGTGACCGGCGACGTCGTCGGCGCCTCGCTCGACCACGCGATGTGGTTCCACCGCCCGTTCCGCGCCGACGAGTGGCTGCTCTACGACCAGGAGTCGCCGTCCGCGTCCGGCGGCCGGGGCCTGGGCCAGGCCCGGATCTACACCCAGGACGGCCGACTGGCCATCTCCGTGATCCAGGAGGGCGTGGTCCGCGTCCCCCGGTAGGCGTTCCCGGGTAGAAGTGGGGCATGACCGACGCACCGCAGGACACCGGCGGCGGCGAGAGCGTCTTCACGGTGATCGTCGCCGCGGCCGCCAACCTCGGGATCGCCCTCGCCAAGGCGGTCGCGGGTGTCATCAGCGGCTCCAGCGCGATGCTGTCCGAGGCCGCCCACTCCGTCGCCGACACCGTCACGGAACTGATGCTGCTCACGGCGCTCAAACGCAGCGAGAAACCGGCCGACGAGGACCATCCGCTCGGCTACGGCCCCGAGCGCTACATCTGGGCGCTGCTCGCCGCCGTCGCCACCTTCGTCGGCGGCGCCGTCTTCTCCCTCTACGACGGCGTCCACACCCTGGTCGCGGGCGAGGAGCTCGGCGACCCGCTCGTCTCGTACATCGTGCTGGCCCTCGCCTTCCTCCTGGAGGGCTTCTCCCTGCGGACGGGACTGCGGCAGGCGCGCGGCGAGGCCGCCCGGCTCGACGCCCCCTTCAAGACCTACCTCCGGCGCACCCCCGACACCGCCGTGAAGGCCGTCGTCATGGAGGACTCGGCCGCACTCGTCGGCCTGGTGTTCGCCGCGGGCGGGCTGCTCGGCGGCCAGCTCACCGGATCGGGCGTCTGGGACGGCATCGCGTCGCTGCTCATCGGGCTCCTGCTGCTCTACGTCGCCTGGGTGCTGGGCCGTTCCAACGCTGAGCTGCTGATCGGACGGCCGCTGCCGAAGCCGATGCGGGAGCGGATCCGGGCCGAGCTGCTGGAGCTGGAGCACATCGAGGCCGTGCTGGAACTGATCACGCTCGTGCAGGGGCCGCGCGAGGCGCTCGTCGCCGCCAAGGTCGACTTCCGGGACACGTCGACCGCGGCCCAGATCGAGTGGGCCTGTGAACAGGCGGAGGACCGGATCCGGTCGGTGTTCCCCGCGGTGAGCAGGGTGTACCTGGACCCGACCCCGGGCTACGCCCAGCGGCGGTCGGAGGGGCTGAACCCCTGGCCGTGAACGGGGTGCCTGCCCTGGGGCCGAGGTCCGACGGCGCGGGTCGGCGGGCGCCGTCCCGGGAGCCCGCCCGCGCCGGGGCGCGCCCCGGACCGGTCGTCTTCCCACCGCCGCGCTGCCCTCCGCCTGCACGGGCCGGGTACCAGCGCTTCTTCAAGGCCGGGGCTCAGGCCAGGCCGGCCTCGTTCAGCAGGTACGCCGTCATCGGGTCGTAGTGGCGCGGGCTGAGGACGTGGTCGTCGAGCGGGACCGCGACCTGGAGCGTGCCCTCCGACTCGGCGAGGAAGAGCGCCGGGTCGTTGCAGTCGGCGTAGCCTACGGAGTCCACACCGTGCTGACCCGCGTAGCCGGCCCAGCCGTGGTCGGCCACGACCAGGTCGGGCAGCGGGCGGCCCTCCCGCTCCAGCGCGGTGAGGATCGCGCGCATCGGCTCGCCCGAGTGCGTGTGCCACAGCGTGGCGCCGTGCTCCAGCACCGCCACGTCCGCGAACTGCATGACGTACCCCTCGTCCGTCTGCAGGCCGTCCGGGATCACCACGATCTCGCAGCCGGCGGCGCGCAGGGCGGCGGCCGTGGCCCGGTGAACGTCCAGCAGCCCGCCCGGGTGACCGGTCGCGAACAGCACCCGCTGCCGGTCCTCGGCCGCCTTGCGCAGCCGGCCCGCCAGACGGTCCAGCGCGTCCACGGTCAACTCGGGGTCGATGGTGTCCTGGCCGTAGCGGTGCTCCGGGTCGTCGTTGACGCCGACCCGCTCCGCCATCACCGCGAGCACGTCCTGCTCGTCGCTCCAGCGGTCGCCGAGTTCCAGACCGAGCCACCAGTTGCGCTCGCCGTTCGCCAGCTTGCGGTAGTGGGAGAGGTTGTTCTCGCGGGGGGTGGCGACATCGCCCGCGATACGGGTCTTCACGAGATGGTCGACGAGTTCGGCGCGGCTGGGCGTCCCGGGTATCGGCATAGCACCATTGTGCCGGTGCGTCCGGCCCCCGGGCGCGGCCGTCCCGGTCGCTGGGACGTGCGTCACTCGGGTGTACGGGCCGTCGCGCCGTTCCCGGCACCCCGCGTCTCCTCCTCCCGGAGCGCGAACCACAACTCCATGCGTACGTCCGGGTCGTCGAGGTCCGTGTCCAGCAACGCGGCGCAGCGGGCGACGCGTTGGCGGACGGTGTTGCGGTGGACGGACAGGGCGACCGCGGTGCGGTCCCAACTGCCGTGCAGGGAGAGCCAGGTGCGCAGGGTCTCGGTCAGGGCGGGAGTCCCGGCGACGGGGGCGAGGAGTGCCTGGGCGTGGGCCTCGGCGTCCGCCGGGGGGACGAGGTCGGCGAGCGCGGGACGGTCGCCGTGCCGGACCAGGGCCGCCCGGGTCGCGCGGGCGCGGGCCAGCGCGCGGGCCGCCTGGGTGTCTGCGGCCGCCCACCCGTGCGGCCCTGCGGGAGCGCTGACCCCGCAGACCCAGCCCGGCTGCGCGGCGGGCACACGGTCGCCGGGGACGAGGACGCGGACGACGTCGCCGCCCACGTCCACCAGCGCGGAGCCCAGCGCCGCCGCGAGCGCGGACGCCGCGACGGTGTCCGGCGCGGGGCCGTCCCCGGCCGGGCGCGCGTGCACGACCACCCACCGCTCACCGCCGAGCAGCGGCGCCACCGCCTCGGGCGCCGCCCCGAGCAGCAGCCGCACCAGGGCCGCCGAACGTCCGGCCGCGCTCGCGCTCTGGTGTTCCCCGGTGAGCAGGGAGAGCAGCACGGACGCGACGGAGGCGATCGTGTGGTCGCCGGGGTCGCGGCGCGGCGCGGCGACGCCGAGGACGAAGCCCTGGCCGCTGCCGAGGGCGTAGGCCGTGAGATGGACACCGCCCACGGTGTCGGTGGCCGAGGACGGGGCTGGCCCCTGGGCCTCACGGGGCCGCACGACCCCGGCGAGCTCACCGAGCACGTCCTCGGGTGCCGGGCCGGGGCGGGGCGGCTCCGGCGGGCGGGTCGGCGGGACGGTTCCGGCGTGGGCCAGTTCCGTGCCCTCCGGGCCGTACAGCGCCGCCCAGCCGTTCACCCGCCGGGCGAGCTGCCGCAGGACCGCCGGCACCGGATCGGGGCGGGCGGCGGCGGCCGCCAGGCTCTGCTGGGCCTCCGTCACCCGGCGCAGTTCGGCCAGCCGGGCCTGGGCCATGAGCTGCCACACCGCGCGGGCGACCCCGGAGAACGTCGTCCGGGGCGGGACCTCCAGCAGGGGAAGCCCGTGGGTGTCGCAGGCCGCGACGAGGGCGGGCGGGACCGTGTCGTGGACCGGCGCGAGACCGAACCCGAGGGCCGCGCCGCCCGCCGCGACGATCCGGGAGACATAGCCGTCGAAGTAGTCGTCCGGGCCGGGAGCGCCTTCGCCGGAGACGGCCGCCGAGGGCACGTGGACCCCCGCCGTCAGCAGCAGCTCGCCGCCCAGCAGGTACGGGTAGAGGTCGGCCATCTCCGAGGTGTGCGCCCAGTGGATCACCGTGTCGGGCTCCGCGGGCCCGGCGATCAGGCGCAGGCCCAGGTCCTCGCGGTCCAGGAGCGCCGACAGCGGCACGGGAGGGGTCGGCGGCACGGCCGGGGCGGACACGGCCGGGGCGGGTACGGCCGGGACGGACGGCGGCGGTGGGTCCGGCACGACGGCGGTGCCTCCATCCCGTTCAGGCCGGGATGGACGGTTCTTCCATCCCGTTCGGATCAGGATGGACGATTCCTCCATCCCGTTCGGTTCGAATGGATGAAACGTACACTTCGCAGTCGCATTCCGGCCACCTAGGGTCGGTCCCGACCGGCAGTCACGGGTACGGGCGTATGTCCCCGTGATCAGTCGCCGGCTCGTCCCCCACATCCCCGCACGACACGCCACCGAGCGCCTGGAGGACCCATGGCCGTCGACTACACAGTGATCGTCGTCTATCTGGCCGGCATGCTGGCCATGGGCTGGTGGGGCATGCGCCGCGCCAAGTCCAAGAGCGACTTCCTCGTCGCCGGGCGGCGGCTCGGACCCGTCATGTACTCCGGCACCATGGCCGCGATCGTCCTGGGCGGCGCGTCCACCATCGGCGGTGTCGGCCTCGGCTACCAGTACGGGCTCTCCGGGGCCTGGATGGTCTTCACCATCGGCCTCGGCCTGCTGGCCCTGTCCGTCTTCTTCTCCGCCCGCATCGCGCGCCTCAAGGTCTACACCGTCTCCGAGATGCTCGACCTGCGCTACGGCGGCCGGGCCGGCCTCATCTCCGGCGTCGTCATGTGGGCGTACACCCTGATGCTCGCGGTCACCTCGACCATCGCGTACGCCACGATCTTCGACGTCCTCTTCGACATGAACCGGACGCTCGCGATCATCCTGGGCGGCTCGATCGTCGTCGCGTACTCGACCCTCGGCGGCATGTGGTCGATCACGCTCACCGACATGGTGCAGTTCGTCGTCAAGACGATCGGTGTGCTGCTCCTGCTCCTGCCCATCGCGGTGGTCAAGGCGGGCGGCTTCTCCGCGATGAAGGCCAAGCTGCCCACCGAGTACTTCGACCCGCTGGGCATCGGCGGCGAGACGATCTTCACCTATGTGCTGATCTACACGTTCGGCATGCTGATCGGGCAGGACATCTGGCAGCGCGTCTTCACCGCGCGCGACGACCGCACCGCCAAGTGGGGCGGCACCGTCGCCGGCACCTACTGCCTGGTGTACGCCCTCGCCGGCGCTGTCATCGGCACCGCCGCCAAGGTCATGTACCCGAAGCTGCCCAGCGCCGACACCGCCTTCGCGACCATCGTCAAGGACGAACTCCCGGTCGGCGTGCGCGGACTGGTGCTCGCCGCGGCACTCGCCGCCGTGATGTCCACCTCCTCCGGCGCCCTGATCGCCTGCGCCACCGTCGCCAACAACGACATCTGGTCGCGGCTGCGCGGCGCCGTGAAGCGGGACGCGGGCGACGAGCACGACGAGGTCAAGGGCAACCGCGTCTTCATCCTGGTCATGGGCATCGCCGTGATCTGCACGGCGATCGCGATCGACAACGTCGTCGAGGCGCTGACGGTCGCGTACAACCTGCTCGTCGCCGGTCTGCTCGTCCCGATCCTCGGCGGCCTGCTGTGGAAGCGCGGCACGGTGCACGGCGCGCTCGCCGCCGTCGCCGTCGGCGGTGTCGCGGTCATCGGCCTGATGGCGACCTACGGCATCCTCGCGAACGAGCCCGTCTACTACGGACTGCTCCTCTCCCTGGCCGCGTACGTGATCGTCTCGCTGGCCACGCCCGCGACCGACGCTGCGGTACTGGCCACCTGGCGGGAGCGGCTCGCGGGCCGTGACGCCGAACCCCTGTCCGAACCGGTCCCGGTTCCCCAGTAGAGTCGTGTTACTTGTACTTAGTTGTACATACGCGATGAAGCGTAGGAAAGAAGGCAAAACCCCATGAGCAGCAACGAGACGCCCCGCGGTCCCGTCGATTCCTCCCGCGTCCCGCGGTACGCCGGTCCCGCGACCTTCGCCCGGCTGCCGCGCCTCGACGAGGTCGGCACCACCGACGTCGCCGTCGTCGGTGTGCCGTTCGACTCCGGCGTCTCGTACCGGCCGGGCGCCCGCTTCGGCGGCAACGCGATCCGCGAGGCGTCCCGGCTGCTGCGCCCCTACAACCCGGCGCAGGACGCCTCCCCGTTCGCCCTCGCGCAGGTCGCGGACGCCGGTGACATCGCGGCGAACCCGTTCAACATCAACGAGGCCGTCGAGACGGTGGAGGCCGCCGCCGACGAACTGCTCGGCACCGGCGCCCGCCTGATGACCCTCGGCGGCGACCACACCATCGCGCTGCCCCTGCTGCGCTCGGTCGCCAAGAAGCACGGCCCGGTCGCGCTGCTCCACTTCGACGCGCACCTCGACACCTGGGACACCTACTTCGGCGCCGAGTACACCCACGGCACCCCGTTCCGCCGCGCCGTCGAGGAAGGCATCCTCGACACCTCGGCGCTCTCCCACGTCGGCATCCGCGGCCCGCTGTACGGCAAGCAGGACCTCACCGACGACGAGAAGATGGGCTTCGGCATCGTCACCTCGGCGGACGTCTACCGCCGCGGCGCCGACGAGGTCGCCGACCAGCTCCGCCAGCGCATCGGGAACCGCCCGCTCTACATCTCCATCGACATCGACTGCCTCGACCCGGCGCACGCGCCCGGCACGGGCACCCCGGAGGCGGGCGGCATGACCTCCCGCGAGCTCCTGGAGATCCTGCGCGGACTGTCGTCCTGCAACCTGGTCTCGGCCGACGTCGTCGAGGTCGCCCCGGCGTACGACCACGCCGAGATCACCGCGGTGGCGGCGTCCCACACCGCTTACGAACTGACCACCATCATGTCCCGCCAGATCGCGGAGGCCCGGAACAAGTGACCCACGACCACGACCTGGTTCTCCGCCCGTCGGCGGCACAGACGGAGGCCGCGCTCAACCCGCCCCCCGGCCGCAACGGCGGAGACCTGGTCGTGGAGACCCTCTCCGGTCTCGGTGCGACGACCGTCTTCGGGCTGCCGGGCCAACACGCGCTCGGCATGTTCGACGCGCTGCGCCGCTCCTCGCTCCGCTACATCGGTCTGCGCGTCGAGAACAACGCCGGATTCGCGGCGGACGCGTACGGCCGGATCACCGGTGAGGCCGCGCCGCTGCTGCTGTCCACCGGCCCCGGGGCGCTGACCTCGCTCGCCGCGCTCCAGGAGGCGCGGGCCGCCTCGGCGCCCGTCCTCGCCATCAGCAGCCAGATCCCGACCGCGGGACTCGGCGGCGGCCGGCACGGCTATCTCCACGAACTCCCCGACCAGCAGGCGTCGTTCAGGGGTGTCGTCAAGTCCGTGCACACGGTCCGTACGCAGTCGCAGATCCCCTCCGCCATCGCGGCGGCCTGGGAGTCGGCGCTGACCGTCCCGCACGGGCCGGTGTGGGTGGAGATCCCGCAGGACGTCCTGCTCGCGGAGACCCACCTGCCGCAGGTCACGGCGATGGACGCGACCCCCGAGGACATCGTCCCGCGTCCCGAACTGACCGCGCTGGCGGCCCACTTGCTGTCCTCGGCGGCCCGCCCCGCGATCATCGCGGGTGGCGGGGTCGTACGGTCGGACGCGTCCGGCAAGCTGAAGGCGCTCGCGGAGAAGCTGAACGCGCCGGTGGTTACCACCTTCGGCGGCAAGGGCGCCTTCCCCTGGACCCATCCGCTCTCGCTCCAGTCCTGGCTGGAGGACCGGCACACCACGGACTTCCTGGAGGACGCGGACGTTCTGCTGGTCGTCGGTTCCGGTCTCGGTGAACTGTCCTCGAACTACCACACGTTCAAGCCCCGCGGCCGGGTGATCCAGATCGAGGCCGACCTCGGCAAGCTGGAGTCAAACCACCCGGCGATCGGCATCCACGCGGACGCGCGCCTCGCCCTGTCCGTGCTGCTGGAGACGGTGGAGGAACGCCCCGACCCGTCGGCGTCGGAACGCGTGAGCACGGTCCTCGCCCGGGTGGCGGAACGCATCGCCGCGCAGGAACTCACCCTGGAACAGGACGTGCTGGCGGCCGTCCGCCAGGCTCTGCCGGCCGGCTCGCCGTCCTTCTGGGACATGACGATCCTGGCGTACTGGGCGTGGTCGGCCTTCGACCCGCGCGGGAGCAACACCATGCACTCCGCGCAGGGCGCGGGCGGTCTCGGCTACGGCTTCCCGGCGGCCCTCGGCGCGGCGGCGGCCGATCCCTCCCGCCCGGTCCTCGCGGTGTCCGGCGACGGCGGCGCGCTCTATTCGATCGCCGAACTCGCCGCGGCCAGGCAGTACGGCCTGAACGTCACCTGGCTGATCGTCGACGACGGCGGCTACGGCATCCTGCGCGAGTACATGACCGACACCTTCGGCCAGGCCACGGCGACGGAGCTGTCCCGCCCGGACTACGTGGCCCTCGCCGAGTCCTTCGGTGTCCCGGGCGTCCTGACGACCCCCGGGACGCTGGAGGAGGACCTGGCCAAGGCACTGGCGACGCCCGGCCCCTCGGTGGTCGTCCTGCCGGCGCTGCTGCGGATGTTCGCGGCGACCCACCTGGACTGAGGGCCGCCCTCGCCGGGGACGAGCGCCACCCCGGGACCTCTCCCGCGCGGAAGAGGTCCCGGGGCTCGCGGGACCGCCCGCCTACCAGATCGCCTCGACCCACTCCGGGTGGTCGATGAACGGGTTGCGGTTGTGCTGGTAGGTGTCGTAGATGACCTGGTTGCGCTTCTCCTCGAAGGCGCTCGGCGGGTCCGCCTCGTTCCACGCCTTGAGCACGGAGAGCTTGCCCATGTACGGGTTGCTGCCGTTGCCGACCTTCTCGTTGGGCTCCAGGTTCGCGAAGCCGTCGTCACCCTCGTAGCGCACGGCCATGTAGAGGATCATGCGGGCCACGTCGCCCCGGTCCGCCGCGCGAGGCGCGAAGGAGTCGGAGTCGACGGTGCTGCCGCCGCCGTTGGTGACCGCGCTGCCGCCGTTGTCGAAGTCCAGGTTGCCGCGGATGCTGTTGACCTGGACGTCCGCCGGACGCAGATGATGCAGGTCGGTGCCGGGACCGGTGACCTCGCCGAAGTCGCCGTGCGACTTGGCCCAGGTGTGCTCACGGTTCCAGTCGCCGACGTCGCCGCCGTTGAGGGACTTGGCGCGCGACACGCCGCTGTACAGCAGGATCACGTTGTTGCTGTTGTTCGGGTCCTGGTCGGTGGCCATCAGCGCGTTCCAGACGGCGGAGTACGAGATCTTGGTCTGGCTGCTGATGATGGTGTGCAGCGAGGACTTCAGGCTCGTGCCGGTCTTGCCGACCGCGTTCTTGTAGTACGTGCTGTCGTACGCGGTCGTGGTCGCGCTCGCGGGGGTCGCGGTCAGTGTCGGCAGGGTGATGCCGATGAGGATCGCGGAGGTGCTCAGCGCCAGGGTTTTCCAGCGTCGCATGTGCGTGGCGGGCATCGTGGGGTGTCCGTTCTACGCGGGTTGAATGGAGCGGATAACCGGGAGGGTGACATGGACATGCGGTTCGCCGGGTTAAGGGGATGTGTTGGTTCTGTGTCGGGATTCAACAACTCGGTTGTTCTTCGCGGGACATGACGGAACGGACGGGCCCCGCCGAAAACGGAACGGACGGCGCCCGGCCGAAGTGGTCGGGGGCCGTCCGCCGGAGCGTGCGGGGATGTGAGATCAGTCCAGGTCGGAGAGGTCCAGCCGGTAGAGCGTCGAGGCCGACTGGCCGTCGTTCGAAGCGGAGGACCCGGAGCCGGATGGGGAGCCGGAGCCGGACGACGATGTGGAGCCGGAGCCGGACGACGATGTCGAGCCGGAGCCGGAGCCGGAGCCGGACGACGAAGTGGAGCCGGATGACGCCGACTTGTCGTACTCGCCCTCCTTCACCGCCGTGCCGTTCTTCTGCACCCAGGAGGTGATCTGCGAGCTGAGCGTGTTGTTCCCGCCCATTCCGCCGCCGCCCATTCCGCCGCCGAGCTGGATGTAGTGCAACTCGCCCTTGCGTACGAGGTCCTTGAGCTTGGCCAGGGTCATGGCGCGGTCGGAACCGGTGAAGCCGAACATGGAGATGACGGGCTTGCCGGTGCTGACGATCAGCGACGCCGCGCTCTGTGAATTGGACACCGCCAGAAGCCACTTGGCGCCGTCCTGGTGCTTCTCCAGGTAGGAGACCATGGCGCTGCTCGTGGTGCCGCCCATGCCGCCCCCGCCTCCGCCGAATCCGCCCGGCCCGTCGCCGGCACCGCCCTGGGGCAGCTCGCCGTTGCCGCCCGGCGCCTGGCCGCCACCGGGGAACTCCCCGTTCGCGCCGCCCGGTTCGCCCGTGCCCCGGCCGCCTCCGGGGAAGCCGCCCTCGGGCGGCTCGCCCCCGCCACCAGGTGCCTGCCCGCCTCCGGGGAAGCCCTCGGACGTCTCGCCGTTCCCGCCGGTTGCCCCGCCGCCGGGGAAGCCGCTCCGGCCGCCGCCGGGACCGCCGCCGAAGCCGCCGCCCGTGGACGGCCCCGCGGTCGGGTTGGTGCCGCCCATGCCACCGCCACCGCCGGCGGAAGCGGGCTCGGAGACGGCGTACGCCGTCGGGCCGGCGAGCGCCGCGACGACCGCCGCGGCCACGGAGACCGTGAACAGCCGGGCGCGCCTGCCGGAGCGGAACACGACCAGCCCCGCGACGGCCAGTGCCATGACCACCGCGACCGCGGGCCACAGCCAGCCGTTCCAGTCGGCGGCCCGGCGCAGCAGGACGACCGCCCAGAGCGCGGTGACCGCGAGTCCGGCGGGCAGCACCCACACCCAGCGGGTGTCCGGGCCGCGCAGGGCGCGCAGCAGCATGACACCGCCCGCGCCGGTCAGCGCCGCGATGCCGGGTGCGAGCGCGGTCGTGTAGTAGGGGTGCATGGTGCCCTCGGCCATGCTGAACGTCAGGTGGTGCAGGACGGTCCAGCCGCCCCACAGCAGCAGCGCGGCACGCGTCGGGTCGGTGTGCGGCGCGCGTCCGCACAGCACCAGGCCGCCCACGAGCGCGATACCGGCGAAGGGGAGCAGCCAGGAGATCTGGCCGCCGAGGATGTCGTTGAACATCCGGCCGAGGCCCGCGGTTCCGGAGAAGCCTCCGCCTCCGCCGCCCCCGCCGCCGTTGCCCTCGCCGCCCAGCACCCGGCCCAGGCCGTTGTAGCCCATGATCAGGTCCCAGGCGGAGCCGTCCGTGGAGCCGCCGATGTACGGGCGATCGCCGGCCGGTACGAGGGAGACGGCGGCCGCCCACCAGAAGCTCGCGACGGCCAGCGCCACGGTGGCGAGCAGCAGGTCGCGGACCTTCCTCGCCCAGGGCAGCCGGCACGCGTACACGTACACGGCGAAGACGGCGGGCAGGGCGATGTATCCCTGGAGCATCTTGGTGTTGAACGCGAGTCCGAAGCACACCGCCGAGCCGAGCAGCGGGAGCAGCCTGCCCTCACGGGTGGCCCGCAGGCCGAGCGCCGCGCCCGCGACCATCAGCAGGACGAGGGTGGTGTCCGGGTTGTTGTCGCGGTTGATGGCGACCGTGATCGGCGTGAGGGCGAGGACGAGCGCGGCGACGGTGGCGGCCGCGTGCCCGAAGTGCCGCTTCACGCTCGCGTGCAGGATCCAGATCGTGCCGAGCGCGGCGGCGACCATGGGCGCCATCATCTGCCAGGTGCCGAATCCGAGGACCCGGCAGGACAGACTCATGATCATGAGCGCGAACGGCGGCTTGTCGACGGTGATGAAGTTGCCCGCGTCGAGCGAGCCGAAGAACCAGGCCTTCCAGCTCTGGGTGCCGCTGAGCACCGAGGCGCTGTAGAAGCTGTTGAGGTCGGAGGCCGACAGGTTCCAGGAGTAGAGGACTCCGGCCAGTACGAGGATCGCGAGCAGCGCGGGCGGCGACCAGCGGGGGGCGGCCGACGCCCGCTCCGAGGACCCCGCCGGTACGGGAACCGGAGGCGGGGCGGGGGGAGTCGCGGGGGCGTCGGGCGATGGGTCAGTGGCAGACGTCACCATCGCACCCTGCCGCGCGCCGATGGGCGCGGACTGTGGCCCGCCTGGGGGTGAGCTGTGCGTTCGGACCCCCGTGCCCGAACCCCAGTACCCAGAACACCCGTACAACTATCGGGCGTTCCTGTGAGTCATTCGATGCGAGCGCGCCCTCGGCGCGCTCCGTATCGCTTCAAGGGGATGGGAAGCCTCCATGACTCACCGGATATCCCGGGCTGCCCGTGTGCTCGCAACGAGCCTCGGTGCCGCGGTGATCGTGCCGATCGCGATCGCCGCGGCCCCGGCCGGTGCCGCGCCGGCGCCGACGGTCAGCTGTACGTCGAGCAAGGCCGGTCTGGCCGCCAAGCTGCAGACGGACATCACCGCGGCGCTCGCGAACCGCAGGGGCACCGTTGCGGTCGGACTGTACGACCGCTCGACGAACACGACCTGCACACTCCGCGCCACCACCTCGTTCGACTCGGCCAGCACGGTGAAGGTCACCGTCCTCGCCACACTGCTGTGGGACGCGAAGAAGCACAACCGCTATCTGACGAGCACCGAGACCTCGCTCGCCACCAAGATGATCACTCAGTCGGACAACGCCTCGACCACCACGCTGTGGAACCAGCTCGGTCTGACGAAGATCAAGGGCTTCCTGACCGCGGCCGGGATGACGAAGACCACCCCGGGCACCGGGGGCTACTGGGGGCTCACCCAGATCAACGTCACCGACGAGCAGAAGCTGCTCAAGCTCGTCACCGCCAAGAACACGGTGCTGAGCGACGCCTCGCGCGCCTACATCCTGAAGCTCATGGGCCAGGTCACCTCCTCGCAGCGCTGGGGGACACCGGCCGGGGCGCCCTCGACGGTCGCCGTGCACGTCAAGAACGGCTGGCTCTCGCGCTCCTCGAACGCGTGGCGGGTGCACAGCCTCGGCACCTTCAACGGGGGCGGCCGCGACTACATGATGTCGGTGCTCACCGTCGGCAGTAGCACCATGGACTACGGCGTCGCCACCATTCAGGCCGTCGCCAAGGTCATCCACAAGGACCTCGTGCCGACCACCGTCGCCCCCCAGCGGTTCACGCCGACCTCGCGGCCGACGGAGGCCTTCCCGGCCGTCCCGGCGGGCTGACCGGAGCCGGGGACCGGCGCCGCCACCTTCGTACACCCTTTCGAACTCCGTCGTCCGCCCGCCCGGCCACCTGGCCCGGCGGGCGGACTGCTGTCGTGCGGACAGGCGCACGATTGTTGCGGAGGGATGAAATCCGCTTCGCTCGGTGTTGGTCTCTTCCGGCGGAGTGAGATCTACGGAAGGTGCCGGAGTGGCGACGGAACGGGGATGGGCGCGGCGGCTCGCCGGGTACGCCTGGCGGTACCCGAAGGACGTGGTGCTCGCGCTCGGGTCCTCGCTGGGCGGCATGGCCCTGATGGCGGTGGTCCCGCTGGTCACCAAGGTGATCATCGACGACGTCATCGGCGACCACAGCCGGGGCATGGCCCCCTGGGCGGGCGCGCTGCTCGGCGCGGCCGTCCTCGTCTACGCCCTCACCTTCGTCCGCCGCTACTACGGCGGCCGGCTCGCGCTCGACGTCCAGCACGACCTGCGGACCGACATGTACGAGACGATCACCCGGCTGGACGGGCGGCGCCAGGACGAGCTGTCCACCGGGCAGGTCGTTGGGCGCGCGACCAGCGACCTCCAGCTCATCCAGGGCCTGCTGTTCATGCTCCCGATGACCATCGGGAACATCCTGCTCTTCCTGATCTCCCTCGGGATCATGGCCGCCCTGTCCCTGCCGCTCACCCTGGTCGCGCTGGCCGTCGCCCCGGCCCTGTGGTTCGTCGCCAAGCGCAGCCGCTCCAAGCTGCACCCCGCCACCTGGTACGCGCAGGCGCAGGCCGCCGCCGTGGCGGGTGTCGTCGACGGCGCCGTCAGCGGCGTCCGCGTGGTGAAGGGTTTCGGCCAGGAGGAGCAGGAGACCGGCAAGCTGCGCGAGGTCGGCCGACGGCTCTTCGCGGGCCGGCTGCGGACCATCCGCCTCAACGCCAAGTACACCCCGGCCCTCCAGGCCGTGCCCGCCCTCGGCCAGGTCGCGATGCTCGCGCTCGGCGGCTGGCTGGCCGTGCGCGGCCAGATCACGCTGGGCACCTTCGTGGCGTTCTCCACCTACCTCGCGCAGCTCGTCGGACCGGTGCGGATGCTGGCCGTCGTGCTGACCGTCGGACAGCAGGCCCGCGCCGGCGCCGAGCGCGTGCTGGAGCTCATCGACACCGAGCCGTCGATCAAGGACGGCACCAAGACCCTGCCGGCGGACGCGCCCGCCACCGTCGAGTTCGACGACGTGTCCTTCGGGTACACCCCGGACCGGCCCGTCCTGGACGGGCTGAGCTTCGAGATCAGGCCCGGCGAGACCCTCGCCGTCGTCGGCTCCTCCGGCTCGGGCAAGTCGACCGTCTCGCTGCTGATGCCCCGCTTCTACGACGTGACGCACGGCGCCGTCCTCATCGGCGGACACGACGTCCGCGAGCTCACCACCGCGTCCCTGCGCGCCGCGATCGGGCTCGTCCCCGAGGACTCCTTCCTCTTCTCCGACACCATCCGCGCCAACATCGCCTACGGCCGCCCCGACGCCACCCAGGACGAGATCGAGACCGCGGCCCGCGCCGCCCAGGCGCACCGCTTCATCGCCGAGCTGCCCGGCGGCTACGACACCAAGGTCGGCGAGCACGGCCTCACCCTCTCCGGCGGCCAGCGCCAGCGCGTCGCACTCGCCCGCGCCATCCTCACCGACCCGCGGCTGCTCGTCCTCGACGACGCCACCTCCGCCGTGGACGCCCAGGTCGAGCACGAGATCCACGAGGCACTCGGGCAGGTCATGGAGGGCCGTACGACCCTGCTCATCGCCCACCGCCGCTCCACCCTCAACCTGGCCGACCGCATCGCCGTCCTGGACGGCGGCCGGCTCGCCGACATCGGCACCCACGACGAGCTCCAGGAACGCTCCGCGCTCTACCGGCGGCTGCTCACCGACCCGGACGAGCTGGGCGGCGTCTCCCCGGGACACGCCCTGCCCGCCGTACCGAGGGAGGACACCTCCGTACGTGAGGAGCTGGACGCCGAGTTCGACGCCGAGCGCGGGGTGACACCGCGCCTGTGGACCGGCGACCGCGAGCCCCGCGACAACGCGCTCGACGGCATGCCCGCCACCCCCGGACTCCTCGCCCAGGTCGAGGCGCTGCCGCCCGCCGCCGATGTGCCGGACGTCGACGAGGCCCGCGCGGTCGGCGCCGAGGACTCCTACGGACTGCGCCGGCTGCTGCGCGGCTTCGGTGCCCCGCTGCTCATCAGCCTCGCGCTGGTCGCCGTCGACGCGGTCATGACGCTGCTGCTGCCCGTCCTGATCCGGCACGGCATCGACCAGGGCGTCACCCGCCTCGCGCTCGGCGCGGTGTGGGCGGCGGCCGCGCTCGCGCTGATCACCGTGCTCGTGCAGTGGGCCGCGCAGATCGGCGAGACCCGGATGACCGGCCGCACCGGCGAGCGGGTCCTGTACTCGCTGCGCCTGAAGATCTTCGCGCAGCTCCAGCGCCTCGGACTCGACTACTACGAGCGGGAGCTCACCGGCCGGATCATGACCCGGATGACGACCGACGTCGACGCCCTGTCCACGTTCCTGCAGACCGGTCTCGTCACCGCGTTCGTCTCCGTCGTCACCTTCTTCGGCATCATGGGCGCCCTGCTGGTGATCGACGTACAGCTCGCGATGGTCGTCTTCGTGACGCTGCCGCCGCTGGTCATCGGCACGTTCTTCTTCCGCCGGGCGAGCGTGAAGGCGTACGAACTGGCCCGTGAGCGGGTGTCCCTCGTCAACGCCGATCTCCAGGAGTCGGTGTCCGGGCTGCGGATCCTCCAGGCGTTCCGGCGCGAGGACGCGAGCGGGCGGCGCTTCGCGGAGGGCAGCGACAGCTACCGCCGGGCGCGCATCCGCGGCCAGTGGCTGATCTCCGTCTACTTCCCCTTCGTCCAGCTCCTGGCCTCGGGGGCCGGGGCGGCCGTGCTGATCGTGGGCGCCCACCGGATCGACTCCGGCACGCTCACCACCGGCGCGCTGGTCGCCTACCTCCTCTACATCGACCTGTTCTTCGCGCCCGTGCAGCAGCTCTCGCAGGTGTTCGACGGCTACCAGCAGGCCACCGTCTCGCTGGGCCGCATCCAGGAGCTGCTCCGGGAGCCGACCTCGACGAAGTCCGCCGACGCGCCGCTGGACGTGCCCTCGCTGCGCGGCGAGATCGCGTTCGAGGACGTCGGCTTCGCGTACGGCGGCGCGGACCGCGCCGAGGAGGCGCTCAGCGCGGTGTCCCTGCGCATCCCGGCCGGGCAGACCGTCGCCTTCGTCGGCGAGACCGGCGCGGGCAAGTCGACGATCGTGAAGCTGGTCGCCCGGTTCTACGACCCGACGGCCGGGCGGGTGACGGTCGACGGCACGGATCTGCGCGACCTGGACATCACCTCCTACCGGCACCGGCTCGGCGTCGTCCCCCAGGAGGCCTACCTCTTCCAGGGCACCGTCCGCGACGCCATCGCCTACGGCCGCCCCGGCGCCGGCGACGCCGAGGTGGAGGCAGCCGCCCGCGCGGTCGGAGCCCACGAGATGATCGCCACCCTGGACGGCGGCTATCTCCACGAGGTCGCCGAGCGCGGCCGCAACCTCTCCGCCGGACAGCGCCAGCTCATCGCGCTGGCCCGCGCCGAGCTGGTCGACCCGGACGTGCTGCTGCTCGACGAGGCGACGGCGGCGCTCGACCTGGCGACCGAGGCACTGGTCAACCAGGCCACCGACCGGCTGGCGGGCCGCCGTACGACGCTGGTGGTCGCCCACCGGCTGACGACGGCGGCCCGCGCCGACCGGGTCGTCGTGATGGACCACGGGCGGGTCGCCGAGGACGGCACCCACGAGGAACTGCTCCGCCTCGACGGCCGCTACGCGGCGCTGTGGCGGACCTTCGTGGGCGCTCCCGAGCCCGAGGAGCCGGTCAGCTCCTCGGCTTGATGCCGGAGATCTTCTTCGTCGCCAGATCCGACTGCACCGTCAGATAGGTGTACGTCGGGTGCGCGGCGGAGCCCCAGGTGAGCCGGACCGTCGACCAGGTGTGCCCGGCGCCGCTGTCGCCCGCCGTCACCTTCCAGGCGCTCGGCACGTCCTGGGCGCGCAGCACCCCGTCCGCGTGCTGCCGGTGCTCCCAGCCGGCGAGCTGGGTGCGCAGCGCCGGGGTCAGGTAGAAGGACCGCAGCCGGGTGCTCAGGGTGCCGGAGTCCCCGTCGGTCACGGCGTCGATGTAGGCGCCGTAGAAGTCGGCCACGCGGTCGTAGGCGGGACCGCTGCTCCCGCTGCGGGCGGGCGGCGCCGCGGTGGAACTCGCGACGGCCGGCACCGAGGCGCCGGCGGCGATCAGGAGGGCCGCGGCGATGACCGCGCGGCCGGTGGTGAGGGGGGAGTTGGTGCCGGACATGGTGAACCGCCTTCTTCTCCTGGTGAGTTGACCCATGAGTGGGGCCGTCGGTTGGACCCGTGGGTGGGGCCCGCCAGTTGGACCCGGGAGAAACAGGCACCGTTGTATCCAAAGAAGGCAAAAACCTCGCAAGGGTGGGATGCGCCGACGGTGAGTCGTAGCGGTACGCAACCATCCGCCGTACGTCCTGCGTCCGTACACCAGTACGCTGATTGCTGCGGGAGGGACGACAGTGGACAGTGGTGCGATACGGCGACGGCTGGCGCTCGGCCTGGCCGTGCTGACAGCGGGCGGACTGCTCGCCTTCATGAGCGCGGGCAGCGCCCAGGCCGCACCCTCCTCCTGCTCGGGCCGCAAGGTCCGCACCCTGCCCTTCACGACCGGTTCCGTGCAGGTGTACAAGCGCAGCGGCTATGTCTGCGCCGTGACCTTCCCCGAGGCGCGGGGCTCGCGCAAGCGGATGTCCGTCAGCGTGCAGGCGCGCGGCGGCCGGCCGGTGGTGGACTCCGGGCACTTCGCGCATCACGCGGGCCCGGTGACCCTGTACGCGGGCCATCGCTGCGTCCGGATCAAGGGCTCGGTCGGCTCGGGTTCGGTGAGTTCCGGCTGGATCCTGTGCTGAACCACGTATGACCCAAGACCCTCTGGTGTCACGGAAGTTGCTCCGTTAGGTTCCGGCGGACAACCGAGTGATCCCAGGGGAGGGTGCATGCGCAAGGCGCTCAGAGGGCTGCTCGTGCTCACGGTGCTCATCGGCACGCTGAGCACGGCCGGTACGGCCACCGCCGTCCGGTCCGAGGCCCACGGCACCACAGCGGCAACCAGCACGGCCGACGAGAGCAAGGACATCCTGGACCGGCTGCTCGCGATCCCGGGCATGAGCCTCGTCCAGGAGAAGCCGTACACCGGCTACCGGTTCTTCGTCCTGAACTACACCCAGCCGGTCGACCACCGGCACCCGTCCAAGGGCACGTTCCAGCAGCGGATCACCGTGCTGCACAAGGACACTTCGCGCCCGACGGTCTTCTACACCGGCGGCTACAACGTCTCGACCACACCGAGCCGGCGCGAGCCGACCCAGATCGTGGACGGCAACCAGGTCTCCATGGAGTACCGCTACTTCACGCCGTCCCGGCCCCAACCGGCCGACTGGTCCAAGCTCGACATCTGGCAGGCGGCGAGCGACCAGCACCGTATCTTCCAGGCGCTGAAGCCGGTCTACGGCAAGAAGTGGATCTCCACCGGCGGCTCGAAGGGCGGCATGACCGCCACGTACTACGAGCGCTTCTACCCCCGCGACATGGACGGCGTCGTCGCCTACGTCGCGCCCAACGACGCCGTGAACGACGAGGACTCGGCGTACGACCGCTTCTTCCGGCAGGTCGGCACCAAGGAGTGCCGCGACCGGCTGAACGCCGTGCAGCGCGAGGCCCTGGTGCGCCGCGAGCCGCTGGAGAAGAAGTACGCCCAGTACGCCGCCGACAACGGCTACACCTTCACCACGGTCGGCAGCCTGGACAAGGCGTACGAGGCGGTCGTGCTCGACTACGTGTGGGGCTTCTGGCAGTACAGCCTGCTGGCGGACTGCGCCACGATCCCCGCGGACGCCGCGCACGCGAGCGACGACGACATCTGGAACTCCGTCGACACCATCTCCGGGTTCTCGTTCTACACCGACCAGGGCCTGGAGCCGTACACCCCGTACTACTACCAGGCGGGCACCCAACTGGGCGCGCCCACCATCCACTTCCCGTACATCGAGAAGGAGTACGTCCGCTACGGCTACCAGGCCCCGCGCACGTTCGTGCCGCGCTCCATCCCGATGAGGTTCCAGCCGTCGGCGATGCGTGACGTGGACGGCTGGGTCCGCCGGAACGCGCACCACATGCTGTTCGTCTACGGCCAGAACGACCCCTGGGGCGCCGAGCGGTTCCGTCTCGGTTCCAAGACGCGCGACTCCTACGTCTTCACGGCTCCGGGCCTCAACCACGGCGCCAACGTCGCCGGGCTCGCCGCCGACGAGAAGGCGCGGGCCACCGCCCGCATCCTCGACTGGGCGGGCGTCGCCTCCGCGACGGTCCAGGCGGACCCCTCGGCGGCCCGGCCGCTCGCGAGGTTCGACGCGAAGCTGGACAGCCGCGGCACCGAACGGGACATGACCCTGCGCCCGTGACCGGAACAGGACCGCGCCCCCCCCGTTCCCCAACGGGCGCGGCCCCCGCGGAAA